>CAXEIX010000223.1:0-2275 GCA_963996605.1 uncultured Candidatus Poseidoniales archaeon
GATCATCGACGTAGAATTCTTGGAGGAAGAAGACGAAGGGTTTGCACATCCCCTGGACACACCCGAGGATATCAGGGCGAGTAGGTCGAGAAGTCCGATGGAGCTACCGCTTTCTTTGCCCACTCCAGAAGGGAGGTCAAGGGTGGTCACTGTCATAAATCAGAAGGGAGGAGTTGGCAAGACGACCACAGTCATCAATATCGCAGCCCAACTTGCGCTGAGGGGCTTCCGAGTGCTTGTGATCGACTCGGATTCCCAGGGGAACTGCGCAACAGGACTAGGCGTGGATAAGAGCAGAGTCAGAACAACTACTCGAGACCTGATTCTAAACCCGGAAACTGCGGTCGACTCAAGACATGCAACAGCAGTGGATAATCTGCACATCATAGTCGGGGACAAGAGCCTGATAGGGTTGGAGCAGGAGATGATGAGGCAGCTCGGGAGAGAGAAGAGGATGAAGGAAGCGCTAGAACCTCTGCTTGCGCATTACGACCTCGTTCTGATCGACACCCCCCCTTCCCTGGGCCTGGTGACGATCAACGCATTGGTAGCCTCAGATGGGATTCTAGTGCCGGTTCAGACAGAATACTTCGCGTTGGAGGGACTGGCCCTATTGGCTGGAACAATTCGGGAAGTCAGGAGTCTATTGAACGAAAGGCTGGGAGTGGACGGAGTCCTCCTGACCATGCACTCGCAGACACTACTGAACAAACAGGTTGCCGGAGAGGTCCTGGAAAACTTCCCGGACTTAGTCGTCAAGCCAGCGATTAGAAGGAATGTGAGATTAGCAGAGGCACCCAGCCATGGAGTGCCGATCCACCTGCACGATCCATCCAGTGCTGGGGGCAAGGACTACCAGGCAATTACCACAGAGTTGCAACGCCGTTGGGGTCTGTCTTAAGATGGCAAAGAGCGGACTTGGCAGAGGCCTGGATGAAATATACTCCAGTACAGAAGCGCCTGATCTTTCGTCATTCGTTTCCAAGGAAGAGATGCCAGACTCGCCAAGGTCTGCTGTCCTATGGATGATCTTCGGCAGCGTCTGCTTTGGGACAATGAACGCGCTGGTCAAGTGGACGAGCGATCATGCTGATGTATGGATGATTATTATGGTCAGATCAGCGGTGATCGCATTCGCAGTAGCTGCCTTCGCGGCTACTCGAGGAATCAGCTTGAGGGTCAATGACAGGAAGACAATGCTACTCAGATGCTCCGTAGGACTCCTGGCGATGA
Source organism: uncultured Candidatus Poseidoniales archaeon (assembly GCA_963996605.1). Lineage (GTDB taxonomy): Archaea > Thermoplasmatota > Poseidoniia > Poseidoniales > Thalassarchaeaceae > UBA36. The sequence continues at coordinate 1,234 of CAXEIX010000223.1, forward strand.
TTCTCTACTTCACTGCTCTGGGAAGGATCCCCATAGGACAAGCCGTCACACTTCAGTACACAGGCCCACTCTTCGTAGCACTCCTTTCGGGGAGGATTCTGGCAGAGCGTGTCTCTTCCGGAGTAGCCGTGCTAGTAATTACCGCATTTGTTGGGATCGTCCTGATAATCTCACCTGAACTTGGCAGTATCGAGCCGGATGCGCTGTTGGCATTGGGATCTGGATTCTTTGCTGCTATGGCATACATGTACGTTAGAGAGCTCAGGAAGACTGACTCCCCTGCCACTGTGGTATTCTGGTTCGCTGCCTTCTCGGTCTGTGGAAGCATAATCCAAGCCGCTCCAGATATCTCATCTCTAGATTCCACGACTATCGCTTCTCTAGTCGGTGTGGGTATCGGGGCAGGTGGAGGCCAGATTGGAATTACAATGGCATACCACAAGGCGAATGCAGCGTGGGTCAGCGCCTTCTCCTATCTCACCGTAATAGTGGCGACTTTCTACGGATTTGCGATTTTCGGAGAGACTCTAGATCCTGCAGACTGGGCGGGTGGTGTGCTAATCATTGGATCAGGGGTGGCTTTGGTGTTTGCAGTCCCCCCAGAAGAGTCAACGCAACAGAGTTAGATCTTACGAGACGCTTCCTAGGGATTGGATCGAAATCTCCCCTCCCATGCTACCATGATTCTGACAATAGTAGTACAGCGTGTCGGGAGCATCCAGGGGAACTGTGAATGTTAGCAGACCGGTGGAACCCTGAGTCCCAGTATACGTCACCCCATCGGTGTACTGGTTTCCTCCTCCATGTGTTCCATCGCTAGTTGTAGACAGTCTAAAGGGGTGTGCGGAGTTGCTAGAAGCGGACTGGTCGAATGTATAGGTGAACCCCCTATACAGAGTCACATCTGCTTGCAGTATGGAATCGATGTAGAACTTCATGCTCGTGACCGTCACGTCCATTTCCATCGCGATGGGCAACGAACCATCTGCTCCGTCAGCCCCGTCGTTACCGTCTACACCGTCGTTTCCGTCTACACCGTCGT
>CAXEIX010000224.1:0-2275 GCA_963996605.1 uncultured Candidatus Poseidoniales archaeon
CGGCGGGGGAAACACCCAGTGGGAGAATTTCTGGCCCGTGCTCGCCCTGATGGACGGCCCCCACACTTCCTACAACGAGTTCCTCGTGGCGATCGACCCAGATATGGGGCCATTGATCGATGTGGGAATCTTGGAGTTCGAGGTGGAGAATACAAACCAGATGCCCGGTTTCGTGCCAGGGGACATTCTGCAGATTTCAGCCAGAGTCTCGAACAACGGGGTAGAGCCATACGAAGAGGGGGGTGAACTCGGAATCTACATCATCAGCGGCTCAGATGAGGTCCACCTCGGAGGGCAGACAATTGGTACTATTGGAGTCGCAGGATCATTCCTCCATCAGATTGATTTCGATACCTCGGAACTAGAGGCAACATCCTTGGGGGTATCCACATTCAGGGCAAAACTGTTCGACATGGGCAGCGATCGCAACTCTTCGAACGACTATGTGGATGAAGTCGCATTACACGACATGCCGCCTATCCCGTCCCAACCAGCAGCGACCGGATCAACAACCTTCGAACGAGGAGACCGGGTCCAGTTCGAGTCGTCCGCCCTGCCCAATGACTTGGTCGACGACATGTACTCAATGACTCCCCAGATGGAGTACTCAAGGTCTGGAGAGAACTCTTGGGAGTCCTCCTGGATATCCGAACCGGTAATGGAAGGATCAGGGGCGAATACGGTTTACGTCCACACGATCCAGACCCCTCCAAATGCGGAATCCGGCAAGTATGACACCAGAGTGATGTGGGAGGATGCCGCAGGCCAGCAGAGCGAATGGCTCGTCACAAGCGAGGCCTTCGAATTGAGCAACGCACTACCCAGGGTCCTGGGTAGCAATGATGCCGGATTCGTCGGCATGCCCACGGTGAAGGTCGGCTCCACGGAGTCGATTTCCCTCGTGGGCTTGGTCAGGGATGCCGAGACTCCCCTTTCCATGCTGTCCATCACGAGCTCAGACCCCGAGTTCAAGGGATGGAACTCAGCTACCTCGGAGATTACCGTTCTCTTCGATTCAATCCTGGACGACTCAATGGGCAACCCAATCCCCCAGGGGGTCTCGATCTCTATCGATGATGGCGAGGACGTTAACAACGGCCTTCTCTTGTTCAACGTTATCGAGAACGGGGCTCCTCGGTGGTCCCCCATACCCACGCAGGCAGTCTTCGAAGGCGGTTCTGCGAGCACAATACTAACTGGATTCCTATCAGACTCGGATGAAAACGGCGACCCAGTACCCGCTTCAGATCTATCCGTCTCCATCGTTTCGAACAGCAACGAAGACCTGATCCACGTTTCGATCTTGGATCAAACCATCACTGCGATCACCGCTAACGAGGACTACAACGGGGTCGCAGAGGTCGTGGTAATGGCGGACGACGGGGCAAAGTCATCACAGACCTCCGTCGTCTTCTTCGTGATCAACGTAAATGACGCCCCAGAGATAGACACCTCCAGTCTCGAAGGACTAACCATGAAGGTCGGGGAGCCGGCATCCATCGGCATCCTCCCACTGATGTCCGACGTCGATGACCCAGACGAGGAGATATGGGTCGATGTCGATACCTCGGAGCCGGGCTCAGTTCAATTCGATCACATCAACGGGGTTCTCAACATGATGTGGGAGGATCCAGGGGAGCACAACGTCAAACTCACCCTGATAGACAGCCATGGGGACTGGAGCTCATCGCAGTTCGTCGTCACCATTCTCGACGCGAAGCCCATGACATGGCAAACTGACTTCGAGCAAGGTGACTTGGAGGTCCAAATCGAGGACCTAGCAATTGGGTCCAACCCTACAGTCACGATCGAGTATGGCGGAGACATAGAACTGGTCGATTCCGAGGTTCGGTGGTCTATTTGCAATGGGATAGTCGGAATCTGCCATTCAGCGGGGTTATCCGATGGTCTTGGACCATTCCAGGTAATTTCTTCCGAAGGGTCCGGGCTCTCAATAGGCGACTACCTGACTCTGTCCGTGAAGGCGGTAGATGCCGATGGGTGGGACAGGGCGACTCCGGAACACATGGATATACTGGTCCCGACAATGAATGCGCCTGAGACCAGCATCCCGGAAGTGGGGGATGAAGGTGACTCGGTGGCGGACCAGCAGTCCGGCGGTGGAGACTCGGGCCTCTCAACAATGGAAATCCTTGTTGCGATACTCATCTTGATGGTCTTCATCGGCGGAGGGACGATGGCCGGCCTGTACTTCTCAGGAGCGATCGGAGGGAGCAGGGAGGAGGAGTCCAAACCTCCCTATTCACCACCTCAG
>CAXEIX010000225.1:0-2270 GCA_963996605.1 uncultured Candidatus Poseidoniales archaeon
CGATCGGATTGGCTGTAGTGAATGGTGTCCCTCTCCCAGTATCTGGAGTTCCCAAGGTTATTTCGGAGATGTGTGAAAGATGGGCCAGGATAGTCCCGGGCATGGAGAAGAAGGACAGCGTCGCTAACAGGATCTCGAAATCGACTGGTTTGTCACAGGAAGACGTCCTTTCCTGTCTCCCGCCAGGTGGATGCTCGGTGGAAGACCACGGTCTAATTCAGCCCTGATGTCTAGACTGCCACTCCGGGGCAGTTATTGCGTAGAGTGAAGAGTCGGTGAAGTGGTCATACAACCACTCTCTATCCTTTGAGATTCCCTCTATCCTCATTCCCAGTCTCTCTGCAACTGCTCGGCTTGGGTAGTTGTCGACTGCTGCCTCGATCACTGATCTATGGAGCTTCAGATCATCGAAGCAGTGTTCCATCAGCCTTGAGCATGCCTTGGTGATTATCCCCTGCCCGGCAGAGGACTGGGAGACCCAGTAGCCCAAACCAAAGCTCCTGTTGCTCCAGTCAACCCAGTTCAGGCTAATCACTCCGACTAGATTACCGAATTGACGGATTATGTAGAAGGTGAAATCATCGTCCTTTTTCTCGGATAGGCTTCGTATTAGAGAAATCTCGTCGTCCACTGATTTGACGTCATCCAACCAAGGGAGCCACTTCCTCAGGTATGCACGGTTTTCATCCACAATTGCGAACAGCTCTTGCGCATCCCCCTCCATGGGGGCAATAATTTCCAAGCCCTCCTCTACGAGTAGCGATTTTGCGGGTTCGGGACGAGGGGCGTCTGGGTCCTCTGGCCAACCCATTGGCTCAGGCATCAACATGCCACACATCGCGGCGTTATAGTAGTTCTAATTCGGCGGCAACGCTTCAAGTGGGCTGCCTCATGCGAGGCTATGAGCGGAAGCGGGGGATCTGGCAACTGGACCTATGGCGACTACCTGCAACTCCACGAATTATTGGACCTGCAAGGCGATGATAGGGGAATTTCTTCCGATGAGATGCACTTCATTATCGTCCATCAGACATTCGAGCTGTGGTTCAAGCAGATCATTAGAGAGCTGTCTGAGGCCAGGGATATCCTTGCACAGGTTCCAGTACCTGAAGACCAAATACCCCGTGCTGTCGATCATTTGGCAAGAACTACTGAGATTTTCCGTTTGATGGCAAGTCAGTGGACAGTACTTGAGACTCTGACGCCACAAGGATTCCTGGCTTTCAGGGATGGATTAGGCACTGCATCTGGGTTCGAGTCGTTCCAGATGCGACAGTTCGAGTCCCTACTGGGATTGGAGACGGAGGACCGAATGTTTGGAATGGATCCGATAAAGACATTCAGAAAGCTAGCAGAGAAAGGAGGAAAGGACAAGGATGTCCTGGAAAGACTAGAAGCGGAACAGGGTAATGAGTCCCTCTATGACTCTCTGATGAGGTGGATGGAGCGCACCCCCATCATGGGTTCTATTTTCGGAAGTGAGGGTGATGAGTCTACTGTTAGGAATTATGTCGACTCGCACTTACGGGGACACCTCCAGATGGGGAACGAGGCACTGGAGAGAATGTCTGGGTTGGAAGAAGAGGCTACTACTAGGATGAAGGAGAGGTTGGATTCTGCACAGGAGTCTGCGACCTCGTTCCTTATTCCAGAAGGTGAGGTAAGTCGTGGTCGTGCCGGCCTGCTATTCATCGAGTCTTATCGGGAATTACCCCTCCTCACATGGCCTAGGAAACTGATCGATGCTTTCGTAGAACTCGAGGAGTCGATGGCCAAGTGGAGGCATGACCATGCGAGGATGGTCGAGAGGATTATCGGGAAGAGGACTGGTACTGGTGGAACCAGTGGAGTGGACTACTTGGATGCCACTGCAAGGTACAGAATTTTCAAGGATCTTTGGGAAGTTAGAACGATACTGGTGAAGCCACAGAATAGGCCTGATTTGCTTAATGCAGATTTTTACGGATACACTGTCGATTCGTGAATTGTTAGGATGTGTCAGCATCGTGCCATTGAAGGCTAGGTCGTCAGTCGAGCAGGTATGCCTGTTCCAGTCATATGTGCATATGCCCGGACTCCCGTGGGCAAGTTCAGAGGTTCGCTCTCGAATTATAGCGCGGTCGACCTCGGTATTCTAACTGTGAAGGAACTCTTGGAACGCGCAGGAATCAATCCTGGAATGGGGATTGTGGACCAGGTGTACATGGGGCAGGTCCTGCAAGCGGGTTGTGGGCAGGCCCCGTCTCGTCAGGTTGCGATTGGGTCAGGAA
>CAXEIX010000226.1:0-2269 GCA_963996605.1 uncultured Candidatus Poseidoniales archaeon
AAAATCGCGACCTTCATTCTTCCACCGAACTAGTTTGCTCATAATGGACACCCGATTGAGTCTTCCCCCGACCAAGATTGATAAGAGTCCGTTATGGCATGAGGGTGATTGCGATGCAGCCAAGCGGACGAGGATACGATCATGGCGTCTCTACATTTTCTCCAGACGGACGTCTGTACCAAGTGGAATATGCGCGTGAATCGGTGAAAAGAGGGACAACGACGGTGGGCTTGGTCTACAAGGGTGGCGTAGTTCTAATCGTCGATAAGAGGGTTCAGAGCAAGTTGGTAATTACAGATTCAATTGAGAAGATGTACCAGATTGACAATCATGTCGGAATCACCACATCTGGACTGGTTGCAGATGCACGCCAGTTGGTTGATAGGGCAAGGGTTCAGTGCCAAGTAAATCGAATGACATACGGCGACAACATCCCAGTATCAACATTGGTCAAGAAGATGTGCGACTACAAGCAGTCGTTCACTCAGTACGGTGGCGCAAGACCGTTCGGAACAGCACTTCTGATAGCCGGCTTTGACGACGAGGGCGCTCACTTGTTCGAAACCGATCCATCTGGCGCCTACCAGTCATACAATGCTGGTGCAATCGGTCGTGGAAAGGCCACTGCTATCGACTACTTCGAGGCTAAGTGGAAGAATGGCCTAACTCAGAATGCTGCAATCAAGATGGGCCTCGAAGCACTCCGAGAGTCACTAGAAGAAGATCTGAACTCGGAAACCGTTGAAATTGGATGCGTGGATAAGGATGGCTATGAAAAACTGGGAAGAGAAGCGACTCTGAAGCATCTCGGAAAGCTGTCTTGAACCCCATTATGATAAGCCAATTACCATATCGGTAGTCATGGTAAGTCTGGATGATGCTGTATTGGCCCGACTCGAGAAGGGCGGTAGCAGGTATGAAATTCTCGTAGATCCCGATTTGGTCGAAAACTGGAAAGAAGATCAAGAATCTGTCGAACTAGGGGAGCTCCTTGCAATCGAAGAGGTTTGGTCCGATGCTAGAGCAGGGGAGAGGCCAACAGGAGAGGCCCTAGAGAAAACCTTCGGAACGACTAACATTTTGTCCTGTGCAAAAATTATACTAGAAAAGGGAGGTATCCAACTTACCACAGCCCAAAGAAAGCAGATGGTAGCGGCGAAAAAGCTTCAGATTATCAATGAAATAGCCAGTACTGCTACAGATCCAAAGACAAAAATGCCCCATCCGAGGACTAGAATAGAAAATGCACTAGAAGAGATCAGATTCTCCATCGATCCTTTCAAATCTGTAGAAAGTCAGGTTGCAGAAGCAGTCTCTGTACTTCGCCCAGTAATCCCTCTACAGTTCATTACGGTCCGTCTTGCATTCAAGGTCGAAGGAAAGGACTACGGGGGTGTAAGCCAAATGCTTAGAGATTCGATCGAGAAGGAAGAATGGACCAGTGATGGGAATTGGGTGTGTGTCGTTTCAGTCCCAGGTGGGATGAAGAATGATATTATCGACAAAGTTGCATCTAGGGCGTCCGATGTTGAAGTAAGAGAATTGGCCTGATTCTGTTAATTTCGCCAGCATCAATGGTTATGAACAGTGGGCCGGTCGCGCGGCCCGATAACATGACAAAAAAGAATGGCGCGGCGGGGCCGCGAGGAGATATTCGAGGGCAAAACCTCGTTGTGCCTGGTGAAGACCTAGGCGATTCAGAAGATTTTGAGGCAGGGCATGGCGTAATCGCCATCTCCGGGCGCCTCAAGGCAGTAAAGCAAGGAAGACTAAGGGAAAAGGGAGGGGCAATTTCGGTTGACCCAACTCACACTAGATACATCCCTAGGCCAGGGGATCTGGTGATTGGATATATCGAGGGATGTACCAATAACCTCTGGTTCATTGAACTGGGAGCGCCGTTTAACGCAATTCTCCCAATGAGCCTCGGACCGGGGAAGGTTGACTTCGGCGGTACTAGGTCTGTGATGGACATTGGCGATGCTGTCCTGTGCAGAATACAAGAAGTAGAGGAGACACACTCGAGCGTAGTTACAATGAAAGGAATGGGGCTGCGGAAGATTAGGTCTGGTGTAGTCGAAGAAATTGACCCTCACCTGCTGGGTAGACTAATAGGAAAGGGCGGCGAGTCATTAAGAAGGCTGAAAGCAGAAGCAGATTGCCGCATAGTCGTGGCAGACAACGGCCGGATGTGGATCGACGGAGAACTCGATGGAATTCTCGACGTCCGAAACAAACTTTCTACAATATCGAATAGAAATAATGGCGG
>CAXEIX010000227.1:0-2230 GCA_963996605.1 uncultured Candidatus Poseidoniales archaeon
CATAGTGCCATTGGTCCTTCTTGTATCGGTAGGGTTGAAGACAATCAGTTCGAGCGGAGAGCATGTCCGAGACACGTCACCCACTGGCTCGACTCATGACTCAGATGAGGGATCAGAGGGGAACTATCATCCTAGCATCGATATGCTCGGTCTTGAACAAGATATGGGACCTTGCTCCTCCAGTCCTGATTGGGATGGCCATAGACGTCGTCCACCAGCAGGAGGAGTCATTCCTCGCTGACTACGGTTACACCGATCCCTGGGTTCAGCTTCAGGTCCTCGCTGGAATTACAGTGGCCATATGGGTGCTAGAGTCACTATTCCAGTACTTCTACGGGGTGCTGTGGAGGAACCTAGCCCAGACGGCCCAGCACGAGCTCAGAATGGATGCATACAGGCACATCCAGGATCTCGAGATGCAGTGGTTCTCCGAGCAGAGCACAGGGGGCCTCATGGCGATCATGAATGACGACGTAAACCAACTAGAGAGGTTCCTGGACCACGGGGCAAACGATCTCCTTCAGGTGGGAACCACTGTGATAGTTGTCAGCGGCATCATGTTCTCACTCGCCCCGGAGGTAGCCATTCTCGCCATCCTCCCCGTCCCGATAATAGTCGCCGGGTCCTTCCTCTACCAGAGGAGGATCGGGGTGCGCTACACCGAGGTGCGCAAGGAGGTAGCCGAACTTAACGCCATACTGAACAATAACCTCCAGGGAATCACTACGATCAAGTCATTCACCGCCGAGGAGAGAGAGGCCCAGAGGGTGAGCGAGGCATCCAAGTCGTACAGGGACGCCAACAGGTCTGCCATCCGACTCTCAGCATCCTTCGTCCCCCTGATCAGGATGGCAATCCTGTTCGCATTCACGGCAAACCTGCTCGTGGGCGGGAAGTACGCACTCGAGGGAAAAATAGGCCTCGGGGAGTACTCGGTAATCGTGTTCATCACCCAACGTCTACTATGGCCTCTTACCAGGCTGGGGGAGACATTCGACCTCTACCAGAGGGCACTCGCATCGACGAGCAGGGTCCTCGACCTTCTCGACACCGAGGTGGGAGTAGTCGAGGGCGAAACAAGCCTCGAGGAGGCCGAGGGGGACATCAGGTTCGATGGAATCCAATTCACATACCCTGGGAGGGAGGACGTACTCAGGGGGATCGACCTCGACCTACCTTCTGGTAAGACGGTCGGGCTGGTGGGGGCGACCGGATCCGGAAAGACAACTCTCGTCCGCCTACTGCTCAGGTTCCAAGACCCCCTTGAGGGAAGCGTCACCATGGACGGTCATGATGTCAGGGAACTCAGGCTGGGCTCACTGAGGGGTGCGATATCTCTGGTAAGCCAGACCACGACCCTATTTCCAGGCACTGTGAGGGACAACGTGCTCTATGGCAGGCCCGAGGCCTCTGAGGGGGAAGTGGTCGAGGCAGCACGCATCGCAGAGGCTATCGGATTCATCGATGAGCTCCCTGAGGGTTGGGAAACCAATATTGGAGAGGATGGGCACCGGCTATCCGGGGGCCAGAGGCAGAGGATAGCAATCGCCCGGGCGGTCCTGAAGGACGCCCCAGTACTGGTTCTCGACGAGGCAACCAGCAACGTGGACAACGAGACTGAAGCGGCACTGCAGCGCTCGATAGATAGAATATCTCGAGATCGAACCACTCTGATCATCGCCCACAGGCTATCCACGATAAGGAACGCAGACACAATCGCCGTCATGGAGAAGGGACAGATCACCGAGATGGGGAGTCACGACGACCTAGTATCCCAGGAAGGCCTGTATGCGAGGTTATGGTCAGTTCAGACAGGTGAGGCATCCGAATGAGTCGTGAGGGGGACGCGCCGAGGCTTACCGAATTAGCCGAGACCCTCGGAATGGAGATCACCGAATTCACCGAGGGATCATGCGTAGTCGAACTAATCGTGAGGGGCAAGCACCTGAACATGGGCGGAGTTGCCCATGGCGGGGTCCATGCAACCCTCCTTGACACGGCAATGGGGGGCACACTCGTCTCGATCATATCCAAGGAGGAGTGGTGTGCAACCGCTCAGTTGGACATCTCATACCTGAACTCTGTCAACGAGGGAGAGCACATTGTAGCAACGGCCGAGGTCGTTCGAAGAGGCAGGAATCTTGCTCATGTGGAGGGAAAGCTGGCCACAGGGGAGGGAAAGCTGGTGGCCACCGCAAAGGGGACTTGGGCCATCTGGGAGAAGCGACCT
>CAXEIX010000228.1:0-2225 GCA_963996605.1 uncultured Candidatus Poseidoniales archaeon
CGGAGTCTGGTACGATCACCTTGTCCCTGTGGCTTTCTCCGTTCGACTTGTGATACTCCTGTATGCATCGAATCGCGGTGAACTCCCCCTGGGCTCCGGCTACCGGTTGTAGGGTGACTGCATCCATCCCAGAGCATATGGCCAGCATCTCTTGCATCTCGAAGTATATCGAGAGGAGCCCTTGGACCTGGGAGTCTTCCTGAAGCGGGTGTATTCGATCCATCCCTGGCATCTGAACGATCCTCTCATTCACCCTGGGGTTGTGCTTCATGGTGCATGATCCCAGAGGGTAGAAACCCGTGTCGATCCCGAAATTCTTCTGGGACAGTCCGGTGTAATGGCGAACCAATTCCGGTTCGCTTGCTCTCGGCCATTTGGGGAGGCTCTTCCTACGCAGGCCCTTGGGGATAGAGTCGATTACTGGGCTGATTGGTTCTGGTTGTGACCAGCCAGCACCTGGTGCTCCGTGGAAATCGAAGACAGTGCTCATTCCGACCCCCCATCTATCCAGTTTCCAATGGAATTAGCCAATGCAGAGATGTCAGACTCAGTAGTCCCCTCGTCACATCCGATTAGGATGCAATCCGACATCTCGTCCCACCAATCTCCCAGACTGACTCCCCCGATCACCCCGTCAGAGTACATGCTCTCCAGTGCCTCCTTGGCTTGGCCTGGCAATCTGATGGCGAATTCCCTGAAGAAGCACCCTCCTTGGTTGACTAGTTCGACCCCGGTGATAGAAGTGACTGCTTCTAGAGTCCGACAGGTTGACGAATGGACCCTAGTGGCCAGTTTCTCTAGTCCCTCCGGGCCGAGTAATGCCATGTGCATGGCTCCCATCAGTGCGATCAAGGTCTCGTTTGAGCAAATGTTTGAGGTCGCCCTATGTCTTCGAATGTGCTGTTCCCTTGTCGATAGTGTCAGGGTGTATGCAGTTTTTCCCTCGGAGTCGATGCTCTGGCCTACAATCCTGCCGGGCATCAGTCGGAGGAACTCTTTGGAACATGCGAAAAGCCCGTAGATAGGTCCACCAGCAGTTGGCCCGATCCCGAATGGCTGACCCTCTCCGATCACGATGTCGGCCCCCCATGATCCCGGGGGCTCGATTACTCCCAGGGAAACTGCGTCGACCCCAACAATAAGTGCCGTAGTATCTCCGATAGCCTCTCTGATTCCCATGAGTCCCTCGTCCAGAAGCCCTAGCGCATTCGGCTGCTCGACGTAAACGGCACAAGAGCCAGAAGCAGAGGATGCGGCTCCCAGATCCAGTGTCCCGTCCTCGTTATGAGGGAGCTTGTGGAGCTCTATTCCTACTCCCTGGGTATAGTTCTCAATTACGGACAACCTGTGAGGGGGGACGAGGTCTGAGATGTACACTGCACTGGGTTGAGAGGCCTTCTTCGACTTAACCCGGACAGCACAGGTTATTGCCTCGGCGGCAGAAGTGCTTGCATCATACATCGAGACATTGGATATTGGCAGACCGACCAACTCTGAGACCATTGTCTGGAACTCCCACATAGCTTGGAGCATCCCCTGGCTGACCTCTGGTTGGTATGGGGTGTAAGATGTGAGGAACTCCCCCCTAGTAGCTAACATTGGAACCATCGTGGGTACGAAGTTCCTAGCCAGCCCGGCCGAAATGAAAGATGGCTTTGAGTCGAGGTGGACGTTTGCGCCCAGAAGACGAGTCGCATCCTCTAGAATCTGCTCCTCGGACTGAGGCGGGGGGAGGGGGAGTGATTCCTTCCTTCGAACATCCTCCGGGATGATTGCGAATAGGTCATCCATAGTCGTCATGCCCAGTTCCTCTAGCATCTCCAGTTCCCTTCCAAGATTGGGGATTTGGTCTACCATTGGCTCACCTGTGGACCTGCTGCAGGTCAGGAGGAATTCAATGGTTTCTGATGGAGGTACTCCCTGAGAACACACAGTATATTACCTGTCAGGAGATACGGTCGAGCATGAAGGTTGCAGTATCAGCCGCGGATGGTTTCGTCGCACCCTACATTATGGAGATGCTTGGAGACTCTGCTGTTCCAATCCCAGACGATATGCTGGGAGAGCCTAGTGCCCTAGATGCACTGCTCACCCCTTGCAACACACTAATTCACATCAATTCACGGCCGGTTGACTCTTCCGTTGCTAGGGATGACAGGGAGTCCCTGGTGATAATGAGGGAGAAGGCTAGGCCGATCCTCGATGCGGTTGACAGGCACGGTTCC
>CAXEIX010000229.1:0-2206 GCA_963996605.1 uncultured Candidatus Poseidoniales archaeon
CCGCCTCTGGCTGTAGAAGTATGCGGAGCCGAGCGTCAGTCCCGCTACTGCGAAGGTCGACCCGAAGCTGAGCACCGGATCCACGCTGATGTCACCCTCGTCGGTGAATCTCAGGAAACCAACCGCCCTGAGTACGATCTCAACAGCACCAGAGGCTAATGCGAACCCGAGAGCCCATGCTATGGAGCCGATTGCGTATATCTCTAGAACCATCATCCTGGAGAGCGTGGCTTCCGTACCTCCGATCACTCGGTGGATGGCCACCTCCCTCCTCCTTTGCTCAAGGGAGAGGACCAGCCCGTAGAGAAGTACAACGAAGGAGAGGGCAACTATCGGGATTACCAGGATGTAGTCGAATACCTGGATTATTCCCAGGAAGATGTTCAGGAATGTTATCGTTCCCGAGACTATGTCGTTGTACTCGATCGAGAGTGCGACCGCTCCTGCACCCTCTCCAACCATGAACTCCCTTGGGAGGAGGACCGACTCAGTGCCGCCCGTGGGCTCCCCCGTAGCCGGATCGAGGGTATTGACATCCGTCCTCACGCTCTCTAGATCCTCCCTGATGTCGGTGAGCCATGCTACAGCCACTCTCGTTGAGGATGTGGGTATCTGCGTCCTGTCCAGGGCCACTCCAAGGTAGCCATGATCGTTTTGCATCAGTGTAGTCTTCTGCTGCTCGCTCAGGACGGATTCAGAGACCAGGACTGGGTGGAAAAGCAGCGTTGGATTGCCGAAATCCCCCTCTTCGTAGATTGCAGAGATGGTGAGGTTAGTAACCGTGAAACTGTCCTTGCAGAACAGGACTGGCGCCGACTCCTCGCCGGTGACGAACTCGATCTGTGCCTGACACTCCTGGAAGCCAATGTCGATGTCCCCTCCCTCGTAAGTGCCTAGCACGTAGCTGAATGTCAGGGTGTCAATAGTATCGTTGACCTCCACCCCTGCGGTGCTCGCTATCCTGGATGGCAGCACAATCGACCTGTTTGCCTCAGCATCCGCAGCCGAGCTCGGCCAGGCTCCGTAGATCACCGACTTAGCGTGCCTCTCACCCAGCTCGCCGTCCCACACGCCCCCCCCGTAGAATCGAATTATCCTGTTATCGTTGATAGGGGGGCCATTCTCACTGGCCTCGGGGAAGTCCCAACTGACGTTATCCCATCCTGATGATCCTCCGGTGACGCTTTGCACGTTGAGTGGTTGGGGTGTGGTGAATCCGGAGTCGAAGAAACCGGAGACTCTTATCCCCTGCCTTCCGAAGACCAGTCCGCAGTCTTCGAACTCCTCCATCTCAACTATCTCTATGCAAAGTGACTCCCACAATGCCGAGTCGTTCGTCCTCCCTTTCCAGTCTGCATCGGGGTCGTATTGGAAGTCTACCTTCGCATCGAACTCATTCCCATCTAGGCTGAAGGCGAAGAAGGCCTGATTCAGCCCTACTGCGTATGCAAGAACTGTCGTTATTACCAATGAAGAGAGGAATACCCCAGCGAAGATTGCTAGCCCCCTCTCTCGCCCCCTCCACGCGCTCTTTACCGCCATTGAGATGTTGTTAGGGGCTGAAAGCCAACGTGACTGGAATGACCTGAACCATTCCTGGGCCATTTCTTGAGGGGAGAGCTCTCTCTTGACCTTCTTCTGACCCTTCGAAGGCTCGATGATTGGTTTGATGAGCGAGTAGAGAAGCATGAAACCCCTCCGAGATCCAATCATGAAAACTATGAACAATGCAAGGAATATCCATGATTGCAGCATCGTGGGGAGTACCTTCGTGACCAGTGATTCGATGTTCATGTTACTCCTCCTCTATTCCCCATGCGGATCGGATGTCCGAGGCTGCGGTCAAACCGTCCTTCAGTAGCAGCATCCTGTCTGCCATCGAAGCGAGAAGAGGGTCGTGGGTCACCATGAGGACCGACAAATCGTCCTCCGCACACAGCTCCTGGAAGAGCTTGATGACCTCTTGGCCGCTCTTTACGTCCAGGTTGCCCGTAGGCTCGTCCGCGAGTATCAGTGGCCTCGATCCGGAGATTGCCCTAGCCACGGCGACCCTCTGCTGCTGCCCTCCCGAGAGCTGGTCCGGGATGAAGTCCATCCTGTCTCCCAGCCCCACTCTCTCCAAGGCCGACTTGGCCCTATGTTCGGCTTCTCCAGAGGGGACGCCGGAAAGCTCCAGGCTGAAGGTCACATTATCCAGTGCGTTCAG
>CAXEIX010000230.1:0-2205 GCA_963996605.1 uncultured Candidatus Poseidoniales archaeon
TTCGGCACATGATCCTATTTCCTCGCTTGCAGGCCTAGTATTTCCTGCTCCAGACGCCAAGGCCCCACAACCCATGCACCGGATCTCCCAATTCCACACCTCTGAGATCCCTTCCGATACTACGGGGGACCACTCAACTCCAACCGAGTTACAGAGGTTCTGTAGTCTGTAGTCATCGGTGTGCATGTGCCCACCCAACTCGATTGCAAGTGCAAATAGGTGCAAATCAGTCTCCGAGAGGCCATCTATATCTCCCGTTTTTCTTGCGATAACGGTGGATTCTTGCACAGACTCCGGGGAAGGAGAAACCCAATTCACGCTTGCCGTTTCTATTGACAACATTCTTTCCGGAGCAATTCTTTCTACCTCTGACCTCTGGCCGTTAACCACAAAACCCCCATCCAATGAACCTATTGGCCAGTTAATTAGTGCAGACGTATCGAGAATTTTAGGCATAGACATGGATAGTCCACCAGAGGGGGTTATGCCTCTGTTATCGGTTTTACCCATTGGAGGTGAAGTAATGGTTATGCCATCACCTTCCGGCGAATCATCATGCTCGAGCAGATAACTGACACAGTAGTTAGTTGGGGGAGTGGTTTTGGACTCGTCGGACTTGCCGTGGTATCTGCTACAGAGGCAGCACTACAACCAGTACCACCAGACCTTCTGGTCATCCCAATGTCACTAGATGCAAACAGTGAGTTTGAGCTTCTGGCGATATTCCTGGTTGCCACATTATTCAGCGTCATAGGGTCATTGGGAGGGTATGGAATCGGCCTCTATGCCGGAAGGCCGACCATTGAGAAAATCGCAAAATCATCACTCTCAAGGAAGCTCGATGAACTGATTGCTAGATATGGGGTTGCGGGCGTTTTCATCGCTGCAGTATCTCCTATCCCATACAAACTCCTCGCCTGGATGGCAGGAGCTGGAAGGATGGAAATGCGCACCTTCATTTCAGCTGGTATTTTTGGAAGGAGCATCAGATTCGGGATGGAGGTTCTAATTGTTGGGTACTGGGGCGAAGAATTCGTTCAGATGCTCAAAGAACCACTATTCTGGATTGTAGTCGGTGTATTCTCAATCGTGATATTTGTTCCATTGAATAATTGGTGGAATAACTTGGATAAGCCAGTAGAAGAGCATCTGCAATAGAACTGATTATGAGAAAGCAGCAACTCGGAAATATGCCGCTCCTGTGGTGTAGTACGGTCCATCATTCCGGGTTTTCATCCCGGCGACCCGGGTTCAAATCCCGGCAGGAGCACCAATTCTGAAATCAACATTGACTAACGGCACTACACACGACTTGAAATCACATCACTATCTGGCATTGGTTGGTATTGACATGTCGCTGGACTTAGAATCTATTCGTGCTGACTTCCCAATACTGAGCAGGAAACTTCCAAATGGCAAGCAATTGGTCTACTTCGACAATGCAGCAACGTCCCAGAAGCCACAGAGCGTAATCGACGCAATGTCCGAATACTACAGCGAGTACAACTCCAATGCACATAGGGCTAACCACACCCTTGCAGATGAGGCTACCACTGCCCTTGAGGGGGCAAGGAGCTCCATTTCGGCTTACTTTGGTACCTCTCCCGATCAGATGGTTTACACCAGCGGTGCTACGGAGGCGATCAACCTCGTTTCTTATGCATGGGCTAGGGACAACCTCTCTGCCGATGATGTGATTGTTCTAACCGAGATGGAACATCACGCCGATATCGTACCATGGCAGCAACTATCGAAGGAGAAGGGGGTTGAGGTCAGGTACGTCCCCATTGACACTAGTTCATTCACTCTTGACATGGATGCCTTCGAAGTCGCTGTTGAGGGGGCATCGCTGGTCTGCGTTGTACACACTAGCAACGTTCTCGGAATTAGGAATCCAATCGAGAGGATCATCGAGATATCTCACGCCCAGGGTGCTAGGGTCCTGCTTGATTGTGCACAGGGTGCTCCTCATGAGAGGATAAGATTCGATGATTCAGGAGTCGATTTTGTAGCAATTTCTGCACACAAGATGGGAGGCCCTACTGGGATTGGATGCCTCCTCGTAAAGAAAGAGGTCATGAGTCAGATGGGCCCTTTCATGACAGGGGGTTCGATGATCAAGACCGTCAGTACCGATGGATCAACCTTCCAAGAGGGCCATGCATTGTTCGAGACGGGAACCCCTAGGATAGCAGAGGCAATCGG
>CAXEIX010000231.1:0-2203 GCA_963996605.1 uncultured Candidatus Poseidoniales archaeon
CCTCTGGAAGAGTACTCCTCTCTTGGCGACTACAGCATGACAGTTGAGGGTTGGAGCGGGGAAAAGAATGACCCGAGTCAATTGCCATCAGCAGACGATATAGCTAATTCGATGTACGGGGGATCAAAGGAACTCTTCCAGCAGCCACCGCCCCCTCCGTCAAATCCGACGGAACGGGAACCCGAGCCTGCTCAGGAAGATGCCGTACCACCAGTCCCAGAGGGTGGGCTGCCAGAGGGATGGACAATGGAACAGTGGCAATACTACGGAAAGCAGTGGCTTGAATCTCAGAAGGAATAGTGGCCCGACACAGGCTCGAAGGTTGATTGGGAGGCCTTATGACCCCCCCTCCGGTGCCTCGGGTGCCGAGATTAGGCGAGTGATTGCATGTATAACGGACAACAACCAATTTTCATTCTGAAAGAGGGAACAACTAGGACTAGCGGGAAGGGCGCCCAGAGTAACAATATAGCCGCAGCAAAGGCAGTAGCCGACGCAGTGAGGTCTACACTCGGACCGAAGGGCATGGACAAGATGCTGGTAGACTCAATGGGTGACGTGGTAATCACCAACGATGGAGCCACAATTCTGAAGGAGATGGAAATCGAGCATCCAGCAGCCAAGATGATTATCGAAATCGCAAAGACGCAGGAACAGCATTGCTTCGACGGAACAACTAGTGCCGTGGTGATAGCAGGAGAGCTCCTGAAGAGGAGCGAGGAGTTGGTGGACCAGAACGTCCACCCAACAGTCATCTGCGAGGGTTTCAGACTTGCTTCAGATAAGGCCGTTGAACTGATCGACACGCACGGGTCCGGGGTCAACGAAAAGATGCTCACAGAAGTCGCCAAGACTGCATTGACAGGAAAGAGCACAGGTGCCGTGAAGGAATTCCTCTCGGACATCAGCGTGAAGGCTGTCCTGTCCGTTGCTCAGGAGGACGATGACGGGGCTATTGTCGATCTGGACGACATCAAGGTTCAGAAGAAGCAAGGTGGCTCTATCAGGGACAGCAGCCTTGTAGACGGAATAATCCTCGACAAAGAGAGGGTTCACAGCGGTATGCCAAGGAGTGTTGCCAATGCAAAGATTGCACTGGTTAATTCTGCCATCGAAGTCAAGAAGACAGAGGTTGATGCGAAGATTCAGATCACAGACCCAAACATGCTTTCCCAGTTCCTCGACGAGGAGGAGCAGTTCCTGAGGTCTCTTGTTGACAAGATTGTCGAAAGCGGGGCTAACGCGGTAATTTGTCAGAAAGGAATCGATGATTTGGCACAGCATTACATGGCTAAGTCGGGAATATTCGCGATCAGAAGGGCGAAGAAGAGCGATATGGAGGCCCTGTCAAAGGCTACAGGTGGCAGGATAGTGAACAACCTGGATGATCTATCCCAAGTCGATCTCGGTACAGCCTCCAAGGTAGAGGAGAGGAAGATTGGGGACTCTGATATGGTGTTCGTTGAGGGCTGCCCTCAGGCAAAGAGCGTCTCCGTACTCCTGAGAGGGGGAACCGAACACGTCGTCGATGAGGTGAAGCGCGCCTTCGAGGATGCTATCGGCGTAGTCGCAGTAGCCCACGAGGATGGTGCAGTACTAACCGGAGGGGGATCAGTGATAGCTGCACTCAGTAGAGACCTCCGATTGTTCGCGGAGTCTACCGGTGGCAGAGAGCAGATGGCGATCGAGGCATTCTCCAGCGCCCTGGAGGTAATTCCAAGGACTCTGGCCGAGAACGCTGGACTAGATCCAGTGAACACGATTATCGATTTGAGGAAGGCACATTCGGAGGGCAAGTCAACCCATGGTGTGAATGTCTACAAAGGTGGGGTGGTCGACATGGCCAAGGCCAAGGTCTTCGAACCCAGCCGTGTTGTTGAGCAGGCCATTCAGAGTGCCTCAGAGACGGCTGTAATGATTCTGAGGATAGACGATGTGATCTCTAGCAAGGGAGCCGGACCTATGCCAGAAGACTTCGACGCAATGGATATGTGAAGGTGCCCTTTTCACCACTGATTGCATGTTTTCAGAAGCACATATTCAATAATCTGATTAGTCTCCACGTATCACCAGCCAAGGTTGGATAGGTGATATTTTGTCAGCCCCCCCACTCCTGATATTGTTCGGCTCTGAGTCAGGTAACTCAGAAGACTTGGCTACCATTGCGGAGAAGCAGGCTAAATCTCTTGGAATTTCCCCATCG
>CAXEIX010000232.1:0-2198 GCA_963996605.1 uncultured Candidatus Poseidoniales archaeon
GGCAGCAAACTCTGGAAAATTCGATCTCCCAGGAAACCAGGAACAGCCGATAACCGAAATTATTTCCAGAGGGGCACTCTCCTTATTCATCCTAACTTGGCTAGTCTTCGCTATCCCCCCAACATTTGTTAGACTCTGGAGTAAATCTAGAGAGATTCTCCCAGATCTACTCAGTAATGGCATCACCTCTAAGCCATCAAAGACCAGATTACTCGGAACCCATGTTGCTCATGCTGGAATACTTTTACTCCTAGTCGGACATGTTCTGACCACCACTCTGGTAGATCGTACAGACCCTACTCATTTTGTTACACTAGAGAAGGACATCCCAACTGAGCATCAGGGCTTGGAACTAATGTACACTGGGGTCGAAATGTTCTCTGCTGAGGAAGATGGATATGAATACGAAATTGGGGACGGTTACGTCGGAGTAGTAATCGAGGTCAGGGACGAGAGTGAACTTCTTGGTACGATCAGACCGGGTATGCTAAGATTTGACTCTCCATCTGGATCTGTTTCAGCCAGGTCGGAAGTGGACCGATTGTCCGGGATGACAGGAGACACGATTGTAATCCTAGACCTACTTCAGTCCAATGACCTTCTTTCTTCAATGATTCTGGGGCAGACCGATCAAGTCAATGAGGTAAGGGTCACAATTCATCACCTTCCAGGGAGCCATCTTGTCTGGTCAGGATGGCTTCTAGTAATCCTGGGCAGTGCTCTCTCATCTTTGTCAAGACCTAGCGTCGGAACGAGAAATAGCCCACCGTTTGAATGAAAAAGGGGGAGCCGGTCGCGAGGCTCCTGAGGTGCTATGATGGATAATGGCTCAATCGTTCATATCGACTATGATCTGTACAATGCTAGCAATGATAAGTTGATCGAGACAACAAGGGATGAGGTTGCCAAGGAGCATGATCTCCATGATGAGAACAGGGAGTACTCACCGATGGTTACTACAATTGGCGACGGGCGTTTGATTCCTGGTTTCGAAGCACACCTGGCCGAGGCTGAGTCTGGCAAGGAATACGAGTTCGACATTGAGCCAGAGGAAGCATATGGGGAAAGAGATCAGAACAAGATCGAGACAATTTCACAGAACGTACTCCTTCGAAGCGTCAGGGATCCGAACACTCTAGCGATTGGCGCTCCTGTGGAGATTGGCGGTAGGAACGGAATCCTCCAGTTTATGAGCGCTGGTAGGGCGAGAATTGACTACAATCATCCACTCGCGGGAGTCACTCTGAGATACAGTTACCAGATCGTAAAGGTTGTTGAGGACAGGGAGGAGAAGGTCCAGACTCTCATGAAGATGAACACCGGTAGGGAAGATTTCGAAATCGACTTCGATGGCGATGACCTAACGATGACACTGCCGGAGGAGATGGCATACGATCAGAACTGGGCTTTCACTAAGTTCTCATTGGTCACAACTCTGAGGGAGAATGCCGGAGTGGCCAAGGTAATCTTCCGAGAGGTACACGAACCTAGGAAGATCGACGAAGAAGAGTGACCTAGATTATCCGCGGGAGAATTACCGGGATCAGTAGCACTAGAAGGATGAAGATACTGCTGAGACTGCTTATTCTATTGGAAAGAAGCTCTATTCGCATTGGATGAGACTTCTTTCTCAACTTCCTAAGTAAGGAGTGGACCCCATCCCTAACCAGGTGCCCCCCGTCAAAAGGAATCATTGGAATCAGATTTGCGAAACCAAGTAGGAAGTTTATCCATACGAGCCAGAAAAGAAAGTCGAACACCATCAACATCCCCTCAGTCCCCATCATTGACGCAATCGCCCCGTTCCCTGCAACCAGCATCACCCTCTCCTGTTGGATCATCGTCTGCCCATCATTTGCAATTGGAACATTGAGCATCAAGAGGGGTCTTGCGACCGTGCTTAGTACCGTGCCGAATGCCGAATACTCGCCCTGGACAATATTAGCATAACCATCCACTCCTCCTGTAGAGGACACTAGGTTGGAAACTCCCAAGAATGCGTCTCCAGGCTCAATTCCCCAGAAATCTAGCAAAGCTGTCGTATCTTCGATACATGCTTCATCTCCACCACATTCATCGATATAGTATTGGTATCGATCACCCATTGTGACAACTATCATCCTTTCAGACCATGTCTCACTATCATCAGACCATGATAGAACCGTCAAAATAGCCTCATCCCCCGCAGCAATCTCGCC
>CAXEIX010000233.1:0-2192 GCA_963996605.1 uncultured Candidatus Poseidoniales archaeon
CGCATGACTTGCACTGGTACTTACGTCCGGTCTCAAAACCTAGGTAGGGGTAGACCTCCATGCTGAAGCAACTACCGCACGCCCTGTAGGTCATAGTGGGTGTTTCGGATTACAGCATTTTAACTGTAGTTCACGTATCGCTCGGAAAGAACTCGTGATTTATTTTAAGGAGGCTTTTTTCTGGGGACTGCAATAGTTTGGTTCAGGGGGCTGCTCAGGCTTCACGACAACCCGGTTCTAAGCTGGGCAAGTTCCAGTGACGAAGTTGACTCCGTGATTCCGGTTTACATAATCGACGAGAGGGATCGACTGGGGGGAAAAGGTGGATTGGCGGATAATCGGCTCAGGTTCCTGTATGACTCCCTGTCCGATCTCGATAGGAGTTTCAGAAAGAGGTATGGCACGGGTATTCTAGTCTTCTCGGGAGATCCTAGGGCCATAATCCAGTCCCTGATCGAGGACCTCGGTTCCGAGGCTAGTTGGCTGCTTACGGATTATCGCTCGGAGCCATCCAGTAGACAGGATATCAAGGATATCGAGAGTTTGTTGAAGGGGACCGCTGTTACCACAACGGTCTTCCCCGCAGTTAGTACGATACTGGACCTTGAGAGTGTAATTGGGGCAGCGTCCTACACTAACCCGAAGTCCTCCAAGGATATCGATGGAATCCTAAGAGAGCATCTCGATGAGGGTCCTGACGGCTATCTAGTGGGAGAGTCGCTACCCGTCCCAGACAAGGTCATCATTGATCCTGTAACCCTTGAGAGTCTGGCCAAGGGCTTGGGAATTTCTGATCAACTCGTCCCGCTGACGGATATCGCGCGGATGTCCGCGGAGATCGGGGGAGTGCACTACTTCCCAGGTGGGGAGAGCATGGCGTTGGAGAGGCTGGCTAGGAAGGTGACTGGGAGGCCTGATTACGTCAATGCGTTCAGCAAGCCCGACACAGTTAGTACCAACGAGGATGGTGATCCGATGGAGCCCACTACGACTGGGCTCTCACCTTACCTAAGCACCGGCTGTCTATCGGTCAGGATGGTATGGAACGAGGTTGCTAGAGCGAGTTTCAATTCCGAGCACACCAAGCCCCCGAAGTCCTTGCACGGACAACTTTTGTTCAGGGAGATGTTCTACCTGCTTTCGAGATCAGTGGAGAACTGGGACAAAGACGAGGACAACTCCAACTGCAAGTCGATAGGGTGGGGTGACTACGACGAGGAGCTCATTGATGCCTGGGAGTCGGGTATGACTGGTTTTCCGTACATCGATGCGATGATGCGCCAACTCGATGCGACGGGGTGGATGCATCATCTGGGCAGGCATGCCGTTTCCTGCTTCCTTACCCGCGGGCAGCTCTGGCAGAACTGGAAGCATGGCAGAGATGTTTTTGACAGGAAGTTGGTTGATTCAGACTGGGCCCTGAACAACGGTAACTGGCTTTGGCTCGCAGGAGTGGCACCATTCTCCATGCCCTACTACAGGGTCTACAACCCCTGCCCAGACTCCAAGTCTAGCCTGAACGTAGAGACCAAGGAAGCCTCCTTCATCAGGTACTGGGTGCCCGAATTGGCTTCCTTCCCGTCGAAATACATCTTCGAGCCGAATCTCGCTCCCAAATGGGTCCAGACTGAATCTGGATGCATCATCGGGGCGGACTACCCACTCCCAATAGTGGACAGGAAGGAGAGTAGGATTCGCAACTTGACACTATTCAAGGAAAGTCTCTAGGATAGCGTCACCCCTAGCGAACCGGTTGATTTGAATGGGAGCCGATAGATTCGTCCCTGGGTCTTATTGCCTCCTCGAGGCTTTCGGTGTTGAGACGGCTTGAACTCAGCGCACTCTGACCATCGTCTGGTTCAATCTACCATCTGGACCGGTGACGACGTCGCCGACCGCGCGCCATCCAAGTCTGATGGCGTCCTTGACCTTGGCGTCCAACACTTCCGCCAGCTCCTCGCTATCCTCCATCACCCCTTGGTCCCCTTCTTTGCGGGTTCCCGCACTCACCATCTTGTATTCCATCAAACCGCGCACCCGCTGTCAGTTGAAGGAGTCATCGCATGAGCGAGGCTGTTACATTCCCACCCAGTTACCACTCGGTAGTGAGTTCCCCAGCGCATGAGCGGTTCGCAGTCATCACGCCAGGAAGGCCGAGAAGCTCATGACGCTGATGGCAATCCCAGCGTACG
>CAXEIX010000234.1:0-2177 GCA_963996605.1 uncultured Candidatus Poseidoniales archaeon
CGAATGACTCATCTTGAAGAGGGAGGTCCTGGGCATTCCCCTCCTTGAATTCCAGGTTTTCCTGGTCGGAGAACCATTCCCGCGAGAGTGATACGGCCTCTGCAGAGTAGTCTACAGCCACCAGCGACTCGGGTCTGTAAGTCCTAGCTATCCAACTCGCCCCCCCTCCCCTACCGGATCCAACCTCGAGGGCTACTTTGCCCTCCATCTCCACATCCCTGATGTTCATGTTGTAGAGTTGGATGAACAGCCTGTCCGGCTCGTCTCCCTCGATGAGTTCGAGTTCGGAGTCGTCCGTGAAGCCGTAGTTCATGAAGCGGAATCTTGGATCCGTCTGCGAGCGTGCCATCCTCTGGTACAGGCCCCTCCACATCCGCATCCGAATGCCAGAAGGAGCGAGGCGCATCACAGTGTAGAATGCCCTTGCTGGGAGTCCCATTGCCAAGCTAGCACCTATTCCTTCCACTTGACGGAGCATCCGATGCTCTCGGTCCTAGGGACGGAGACCACAGTCCCGTTCGCGAGCTCCACCATGGCATCCTCCAGCTCTGAGGTCTTGGCGTGTGAGGGGTCCCTCGGTGAGTCATCCAAGCGTCCCCTGTAGACCACTACCGAGTCGGGGTTCACGAGGTAGAACTCCGGTGTCCTCTCGGCCCCGTATGCTAGAGCGACCTCCTGGGAGGAGTCGTGTAGGTACGGGTAGGTCATTCCCTTGTGGGCCCTCTTGACCATGTTGTCCCAAGAGTCGGATTCATACTTCACAGGGTCGTTGGAGTTTATCCCTGCGAATCCGAGGTCGTTCTTCCTAGCCACTTCCGCCGCGTTCTCTATCCTGGTCTCGGAGCCGACCACATATGGGCAATGGTTGCACGTGAAGAAGATCACGGCGCCGTTCTCGCCCATTACATCCTGTAGCGAGAGCGTGCCCTCTCCGGAGTTTCTGTTTGCGTTCGGGAGTTCGAAGCCTGGTGCGTTTGAGCCCGGTTCTACCATCTGCTGAGAGTGCATGCCGACTCGTCAGAGTGGGTGTTGTTCAATCCTTTGGAAGGAGGGCTTCTCTCCTAGAGGTGATTTGCGCCCTGCATTCCTCCAGTCTCCTCCTTGCGAGCCTGTTCTGAGGATCGACGTCGAGGACCTTTCTCCATGCGCCCGCTGCCTTCTCGGTGTCCTTCCCTTCATGGAGGATTGCGGCTATTCTCAGCCTGGCATCGAGGTGATGGGGGTCGGCCCGCACCGCTCCCTCGAAGTCTGACATCGCCTCATCTGATCTACCGAAGTCCAAGTACAGTAGTCCTCTCTGGTACCATGCCTCGGATAGATTTGGGTTTGTCTCTATTGCTTTGTTCAGTGGCC
Organism: uncultured Candidatus Poseidoniales archaeon; assembly: GCA_963996605.1. Classification (GTDB taxonomy): domain Archaea; phylum Thermoplasmatota; class Poseidoniia; order Poseidoniales; family Thalassarchaeaceae; genus UBA36. Next base: position 1,354 of record CAXEIX010000234.1, read on the forward strand.
TTTCTGCCTGTTCTGACTTCTCCATCGCGATCATGCAGGTCCCAAGGTGTACCAATCCCATGGAATGGTTGCCATTCAATCTTAGGAGTTCGCGCAACTCGGACTCTGCATTGCCCCAGTCTCCCTGGTTCATGAGTATCTCTGACTTCCTCAGTCGGGCTAGTTCGTGATTTGGACGGTCCTCGACCAATCTGTTAGCGTCGTCCAGCGCCAGTGCCAGATCGTCAGAGAGCAGGGCCGCCGATGACCTGTTGAGTCTGGCTCGAGTATGCTTAGGGTCGATGTGGAGGCTCTGGGAGAAGAGCTTTGTCGCCTCCTCCAAGCGCCCGTTTCTAGCCGCGATGATGCCTCGGATGAAAGGAACTGTGGGGTTGTCCTTCAGGGTGGTGGTGGCCTCCAACGTGAGTGCGTTTGCCTGTTCCAGATCTCCTGTTTCGAGGGAGAGCTGTGCTTCTTCGAGGGAAATCGATGGGTGGTCTGGGATCAGCCTTCGTGCACGTACCAGTGCCACCTCCGCCTCATCGAATGCCTTCTGGTACCTCAGTGCCCTAGCCCTGCCGAGCCAAGCGAGTCCCGATTCTCTGTCTATTTCCACGGCTCTATCGAACGAGACGAGAGCGTCGATAACGATCATTTGGTCGATTTTACCCGTCTCATCTCGGTGTGCGTCCGACTCCACGAGGCTTAGCCTCCCCTTCATCACATGCAGTGTGGCGTATTCCCAGGACCCCTCCGGTGCGTCATCGAGGGTCTGCCGCGCCGACTCGGCGGAGCCGCTCGCCAGCCAGAGTTGGCTGAGACTCCCCCTTGCCTCTGCATCTCCT
>CAXEIX010000235.1:0-2175 GCA_963996605.1 uncultured Candidatus Poseidoniales archaeon
CCAGGCAGTACTAGCCGCCGAGGCAGAGGAGGATGCAGATGACTCATTCATCCCTGTGGAGGAGTATCCTCTCGACTCAAGCATCGGATATTACCCCGGATGCGTCGACTACATCGACCAGGAGATGGTATTCAGCCATGTGAACAAAGGGAGCATGGACCTAGGGGACGCGACTACATCGGCGTTCACTATCTTCGAGGAGATGGGCGAGGATGTGACCTACCTTGGTAGGGACTTCCTGAAGTGCTGCGGGCACGATCAGAAGTGGCAGGGGATGACAGAGGTGTTCGAGAAGCTAAAGACGTACAACCAGAAGAAGTTGGGCGAGAGCGGAATCGAGACCCTAGTTACATCCTGCGCAGAGTGCTTCAGAACATTCGCCCTTGACTACGAGCTAGACGATATGAAGGTCATGCATACGACCGAGTTCCTGATAGAGAACGGCTTCGACATGGAACTGAAGACAAGCGACGAGGTGACAGTGACATATCACGACCCATGCCGATTAGGTAGGCAGATGAACATCTACGACGAGCCTCGAGATCTCGTTAGCTCGGTCGAAGGGGTGAATCTGGTGGAGATGGAACATACAGGGGAAGATGCTCTTTGCTGCGGAGTCTCCAGCATGATGTCGTGTAATGAGAACAGCAGGGCGCTGAGAGTCCAGAGATTCGATGAGGTGAGGGAAACCGGTGCTGAAATTATGCTGACTTCGTGCCCGAAGTGCGTGGCTCACTTCGAATGCCTGAAGTTCGAGGGCGACCCTCGGCACGACTTTGAGATCCTAGACGTAGTCAGCTTCCTTGCAAGGCAGATTGAAGAATCCAAGGCCAGGTAAGATAACATGACTAAAATTAGTGACGTCCTGAAGAGGAGGGCGTCAGAACAGTCCAGAATAAGGGTTCAACTAAACTCGGTTAGGGCCGAAGAGGAGGCTTTGATCAAGGGCGGGGAGGATACTGTAGCGTGGGTAAAGGAAGAGCTGTGCATCGGATGCGATCAATGTACGATCGTATGCGAAGACGACGCGATAGAGCTCTATGACACCCCTCTTGCAAGTCCCATCATGAAAGTGGACGTCAACAGGAAGGCGAGGATTCTGAGGGACCCTTGTACTGGTTGCAAGATCTGCGTCCTGGCATGTCCTACCGATGCAATAGTCATGATCGACAGGTGAAGAATGATGGGCGATGAGGATCCAGTAAGGTTTGGAGCGGAATTTGGTCCGCATAGGACTAAGAGAGCGAGTGGGGTTTCGCTTTCCACATTCAAGACCCTGGTGTGGGTCTCCAACCTAGGGGGCCTGATCCTATTCGCAATTGGTATGGAATTGATGATTCTAGGTTCTTTCTGGTTCGGCATAGCCTGCATAGTTATCGGGGTAGCGATTGCCCTATTCCCATCAAACTATGAGATTATTGGGATGGAAGAGTTGGTTGGTGAGGATGAGGGAAGAAGCAGCCCTTGATGTCCAAGGTACGCCCTTCCAAATCAGGGTATGGGATGAGATAAGGAAGATTCCGTATGGTGAGACCAGGACCTACAAGAGTATCGCGGAGGCAATCGGAAAATCTGGTTCTTACAGAGCCGTTGCGAACGCATGTGGCTCAAATCCAATTCCGATTTCAGTACCTTGCCACAGAGTGATCCGTTCAGATGGAATGTTGGGGGGCTACAGTGGTCCTGGAGGATCTTCTGGAAAGGAGCTTCTACTTGCTGCAGAGAAGCGAATCCAAAATTCTAGAAAAACCTGAAGAAAATTGCAAAGGAAGCCAATGAGGCGAGGGCCCAAATGAACATGTATGTGCTCTGCCCCAATGGCGATTCCCACAACTCTGCTGGTGGGATTGTCTCGTTTTCCTCCATATCCACGACCATGGGGCATTAAATTAGGATGTAAACATGACGGGAGTGAAATCACAAGAACGGCAGAAGTAGTACTAATCCGGCCAGGGGAAATAAGACCATAGTGGCATTATCATCAATTTCTCTGGTTGGGAGGATTTCCCCAAAAACAGTTAGCGGGGCGAGCAGTAATGCAGCGATTAACTCTGTTCCAATCCAGAAATGGCAGCCAATCCAAACAGTGTATGATACTATCAATCCGGAAAAGATTGCCATACGGAGATTCTTCTGTGTCCTCTTGATCTCCCCCATCACAGGGTCAACGAGAGT
>CAXEIX010000236.1:0-2158 GCA_963996605.1 uncultured Candidatus Poseidoniales archaeon
GATACTGATGGAGCTGGTTTGCTTGATGGAATAGAGGTAATTTTCACCACTTGGAATTCAAGTGCCGGCGTCTGGACACTTAATCCACTAATTCCCAACCAAGGGGGGTTCGACTCGGATGGAGATGGAATTGGTGACCTGGTCGAACTAAATCTTACAGCAAATCTCCCCATCAACGGAGAGTCTTACCCCTTGGGAGCACCAACATTTGGAGTTGAATCGAGAGAAATAGATGAGACTGCCTTTGAAAACAGGGTGTTTAGAATACTCTTCAGCAAGGAGGGTAGAGCCGAACTAGGGATGGAGCAATACTTGGAGTGGAAATCTGGTTTGCCTGCAAAGCCGATGCTTCAGGCAATCTTCGGAATCACGGATCCAAAGGATCAAGATACTGATAGAGATGGTATGAGCGATGGATACGAGTACTGGTTCTCGGAATGGGATCTAGAGGAAAACCAGTGGACAATGAATCCACTAACTGACTCAGATGTAGATTTTGATTCCGACGATGACTCATTCGATTGTAATGGGGATGGGGAGATTTCCGACTCCGAATCTTTCGATAATCTGGCAGAATACGACTCTAGGTGGTATGGTAAGAGATTGGAGATAGGAAATGTTCCAAATGGGACTTCAGCAGTCTCATACGGTGCCGATGCAGCTAATGCCTTCGTTGAAGAGGAAGGCCTCTCAAATGACTCTGCATGGGGGCAACTATACTCGTTGTTCTCTTCGAAAAGTCTGCGTTCTTCTGAAAAGGTAGGACTAATTAATCAGGTAGACCCAGACAACTTCAACAAATCTCTAATCGGAATCAGTGACCCTACTCACGATGACTCGGATGGGGACGGAATGCCAGATGGCTGGGAATACTGTTACTCCATTTATGCCGAGATATTGCCAGTCAACTCATACCGTTGGTCATTAAACCCCCTAAATCCACTAGATGTCGATTATGACCCAGATGCAGACGGTTGGTTGGACAGGGAGATATTAGACACTCCCGCAATTCAAGGGAACTGGGATTCCAGGGTATTCGCCCCTCTCCCAGAGGATCAGCAATTCGGAAATGGTGCTAGCTCACTTTATTTCACAAATATAATGGAATATGACAATGGAACCGGGCCCCTAGACCCGGATTCAGACTCCGACTCCATTCTGATGACTCCAGTTTTTATGGATGGAGTGGTGGTTGACTACCGGCAAGACATGAGTCTATCCGACGGAAGAGAGATGTTCAAGTATGGAACAAACCCACTCGATAATGACACCGATGGAGACATGATGCCCGACTTCTATGAGTATTATAGGGGTTGGAATGAGACTAACGACAACTGGTCTTCCTTCATGAAAATAAAAGTGCAGTGGACTGAGGTCACGCCTCAGAACTGGAAGCCGATTAAGTTCTCAGATGGGGAGATTACAAGGCCAGATTTGGACTGGAATTGGTTTACTCATGACCCAACAGATCCATCCGATGCTACTCAGGACGCAGATAATGATGGAGAGTGGGACTGCACGGGGAGTAGTTGCGAGTATGTACCATACAATAATTTCCAAGAGTATTATGCAGTTGTCAATGCGACCCTGTCCTCACCTTCGATTGTTAGGGCTTCAACATTGTTTGATTGTTCCGGCGAAGAGGTGGAAGAATGGTGGCAACTTCGTGAGACCCTGCTTGGGACATGTTCCGGTTCGAACTCACTCTCTTCGAACTATTTAAGAATCAACAAAATCAATGACGGCGACCAACTCTATGCCTTGATAGTTCAAGATAATGACTTGACATACTTAGATGTAAACTCCAGTAACGACATTGTTCATGTAAATGGCGAATGGACTGATGAATTCAACAGGCTAGCAGGAGATAGGAATCACTTTCCAAATCCGGGACTTGGAGAGTATGCATATGGGTGGTGGATTCTAGATATCGACGGAGACTTGGTTGCTGATGGGACGGACCCAACAAATTGGGATACCGACGGGGACTGGTTGAATGACTTCTTTGAGATTGACGACGATCTACTAGATGGAATTAGGGGCAATAGCGGTTCGCCGATTCGCTACGACGACAGGACCTCATGAACTCAACACTTCATTTGCCCCCCTCCCCTCAGGTAATCATGAGCGAGGGGGAGAGAAACGTTCCCGGTTCCGA
>CAXEIX010000237.1:0-2138 GCA_963996605.1 uncultured Candidatus Poseidoniales archaeon
AGTGGTGCTGTGCGCAAGCCTTTTGAACACCCCTAGGGTCGGAGGATAGCCCAGCATCAGCCATGGGCCTGTAGCTTAGTCAGGTAGAGCGCCGGGCTTTTAACCCGGTGGCCGGGGGTTCGAATCCCCTCAGGCCCGCCTGATAGGTCCGCAGGCTCACGGTTTTTCTGGGCGGGGGTAGCAACATGGCAGTAAAGAGCTCAACAAAAAAGAGATTGATAGAGCTGGGAATCCCAGAAGATCAAGCACACAAATTAGCAGATGACGCAAATTTGGATGCAATAAAGAGAATGTCGCGCGAGCAAGTCGCAAAGAAGGTCGACATAGATGAGGCCGAGCGAGTATCCGAGCTCGATCACATAATGTCTGTTATCAGCGAACACGTCGGCTCCAGGAAGAGGAGCAAGAGCAATAGAATCACAATCTCGAGGAAAGCACTACTGGATGAGGATATTCCTACCGGAGACTACAGATTCAATGTTCTTAATCACTTCTTAGTCCCTCACCATGAGCTGGTCCCCATAGATTCGGAGGCCGAAGTTCTGGAACCATGGGGTCTAACTACCGATGATGCATTTGGCACTGGCAGACTCGCCAAGGAACTCTTGCCAAAGATTCTGATTACCGACCCTGCAATACAGGTAATCAAGGAGATGGAGGAATCAGAGAATGACGAATTACCAGCAGGTTGGCTTGCAAATAGGGTCGTCAAGGTAATTCGATACAGTCGATCTGCCGGGAATTCCGTGGCCTTTCGCTTAATCGTGGAGAGCGCATAAATTTGGAGGTGTAAGAATGAAGGAGATTGTTGAGAGTTATTTCAAACAGAGAAGCCTAGTGAACCATCAGCTTGCTTCGTACAATGACTGTATCCCAGTCGGAGACGGAAAAGAAAGCAGGATGGAGAAGATCGTCAGAAACATCAGGATTGGCAGCGATGAGCTTGTCGAAGATGATGAGGGGGGGCTCGTAAAGCTAGACCTTCTGGATAAGGAGATTATTGTCCGTCTCAAGAACCTACGACTGGGTAGGCCCACAATAAAGGAGGCCAATGGAGCAGAGCACCACGCAACTCCTATGGAATGCAGACTTAGGAAGCTAACATACTTCTCACCGGTCTATCTTGACTTCAAGATCTTCCGCGATGACCTACCCCCCACCCCAGGCAATGAGATGGGATTCCAAGAAGAGACCAGCGTACACATAGGTAACCTCCCAATTATGGTTAGATCTGCACGGTGCAATCTGAATCATAACCACATAGACGAAAACAGGCGACTCTCCCCAGGCACATCGGCCGAAGATGTCGAGAGATACACTCAGCTTCTGAGGAAGTCCGGAGAGGATCCGCTCGATCCCGGTGGATACTTCATCATCAACGGCACCGAAAGGGTCCTCATTTCAATGGAAGACCTCGCCCCAAACAGGGTTACCGTCGAGAAGAACAAGAAGTATGCACACGAAACTCAGGTAGCGAAGATCTTCTCTCAAAAGGATGGAGTGAGAAAACCACTCAATGTTGAGAAGAGGAGAGATGGAATGCTGATGGTAAAGATTCCAAGCGCTGGGACTACACCAATTCCACTTGTATTGTTGATGAGGTCCCTTGGAGTGGAGAACGACCGAGAGATATTCGCATCCATAGCCGGGCCCCCCGAGGCAATGAAGTTCACAGTAGCCAATCTAAACGATGTAAGGGATAACGAGGAATACGGAGTCGACACATCTGAAGAGGCCCTGGCATGGCTCGAAAAGAAGTTTGCAGCTGGCCAACAGAAAGAGTACCGTGAGTCTCGCATTCAGAATCTACTCGATAACGAACTGCTGCCTCATTTAGGGTCGAGCACAGATAATAGGGAGAAGAAAGCAATCTTCCTCGGAAGAATTGCACGACAGGTCCTTGAGATGGCAATTAAGGACAAGGACCCCAACGACAAGGACCACTATGCAAACAAGCGTGTCAGGTTGGCTGGAGACCTAATAGAGGATCTTTTCAGGGTGAGCCTACAACAGCTCGCTAGAGATCTGAAGTATCAGTTGGAGAGGCATCACAACAGGAAGAGGGAACTCAGAATCTCCTCATGTCTTCGGCCAGACGTTCTGACAACGAAGATTATGCATGCGCTGGCTACAGGTAA
>CAXEIX010000238.1:0-2130 GCA_963996605.1 uncultured Candidatus Poseidoniales archaeon
ATCTGCTTTCGAATTAGCAGAATTTGATGATGCCAGCCACTACGATATGGCAGGTTACAGATATACTAGAGACATCATTGATGATTACGAAGATCTCTCGACAGGACTCCACAGAACCAATGCTAGATTCGGTTTGGCCCGTGCCTTCTTGATCACGGCCTTCGCGCTAGATGATCTCGTACAGATATACGACGGAATCTCTTCAATCGACACGTACGAGGTATCAGATTACGAGGAGTCTCATGGGAGCACAACTTCGAGGAACCACGAGATTCGATACTTTGCGGTAGATAACCGACTATATCCTCTTGGAGGTAAATACTACCAGGATTACCAGTCATATCACAGGGGACAAACTACTGGGATCTTCCATGCCCCAACTCATCTTTCCGGCCTCGATATCAACTCCTACATAACAACAACTTACGAAACAAACCAAGGCCCCATGTCCGCTGATGAGTTCCAAAGCAGGTACATGGAGGATTTGAAGGCCCAGGCCTCCGGAGCAGCTACGGGAGAGGAAATGATCCAGATGACGGACATGGAATATCAGCATCTGGAAAGTTTCTTCGATACGATGATTGCAAGGACATATGTCGGTTATGGGACCTCTACGTTAGGCCTTCCATCGATAAGTGGGCAGGTAGGAGATGCCGACACTCCCTCTACTTGGATTCTGCCAAACTCACTCACAGGGACGCCAGGTAGCTATTTGCAGGGGGCAATGGCACTCCCTGGAGCAATGATGAACCACTTTGTACTATCAAACTGGTATGATCCGACAAATGGAACTTCCTGCGAAGAAATCCAGATAACAGGTTCAGCATCAACAGTCGCGGGCAACTCTCAATTGTCCGATGTCTCACTTAATTCAGCGGATAGCCTCTCATCAGGGTGGACCCAGATTCAATCAGGAGGTCCTTGGAAGATGACTCAAGTTGAAGAGGGGGTAATTCCAATGAATGCATTAACTAGCAATTATGACCCTGAGGATGAGACCCTATCGATCAATTCACCCGCTTCATCTTCCGCAAATGATTCTGAATTCATACTAACTGGAAAGGTGGACAGGTACTGTGGCTCAATTTATGACTCCAATAGGAATGTAAAGATCCTGAAATACTACAGTGGAGCATCACTTCAGGGCACCGTCACACTAGAAGGGGTAGGGCCTGTTCCTAATGCGAGGATAATGATTGAGAGGGATGCTTTCAGTGGAGATGAGTCTGAAGATGAGTTTGGAAATGTTGTAGACAATGACTCCCGAACATATTGGATACCCATTGGGACAACCCAAGCAGACGAGAATGGCCACTTCTCTTTCTCAGCCCCCGCTGGAAAGATACGAGTCTCGGCTTTTACCGGGGAGCCAGACTTGGATGCAGCCAGAACATCTCTGCTATCGGGATCTGCCAACCTGATGTCAGAGCTATTCTTGGAGACTTCTCAGAACCGTGATGTAAACCCAGTAACTGGAATTCTGGCTAACGTCTACGGGTCAACATGGCTCTCTGAAACAATAGTGAACATTTCCGGTTCAGATGGGCACAGTAATGGTGAATCAGTTATAGAGGCGCCAATATCGGTTTCTCCATCAACTGCTTCGGGAATACTTTCTTGGTCGGGAGAACTTGATTTCGACGGAGAACCAGTACTCTCTGCCAATGTAATCCTAACTCCATCTTCAGATGAGGTAGCGATCCAACCCTATGTGGCTATGACTTCTGATGGGAGTATGGTCGGAGAGGATTTGAGGTTCAGCGGAACAGGTGAAGTTACATTCCTAGGCGAGGGGACCATGGAGAGCATGGGGGCAGTGTCCGTTCAAGACTTCACAGGCACTCACACACAAGCTGTATTCGATAACCACAGTATTACTGGGGAGGGACAATTCTCTGGAAAGGGAATCATCGATGGCACACTATCGGGTGATTTCCCCGATTGCACTGGAGATTTGGTCCCCGAAGATTATGACGCTTGCATTAACGACGATGGACACTATTTCTTGGACGGTATAGCAAATGGCTCTGGAAAGTTCACATCAGAGGGAGTCAGTGAATTTACCAGGGAACTTTCCCAGGCGACATTCATCGGTTCGGGCAACTTCGCCACATCTACCTCAGACGAACT
>CAXEIX010000239.1:0-2129 GCA_963996605.1 uncultured Candidatus Poseidoniales archaeon
GGATGCTATTCTTCTACGGCATCCACGACTCCCAGTCGGGGATGTGGGTCTTCAGAAAGGAGATCATGGAAAACCCAAGGATGCGCCCAACTAACGATGGCATGCCCCTCTCAGAGGAGATGAAAATCAATGCAAGGAGATGCTTCGGGAAGAAAGAGGCAGTAGAAATCTCCGTACCATACAGAACCAGAGTTGGAACCGCTGAGATCCACACTTGGGGTGATGGATGGAAGAACTTCAAGTTCCTATTCTCCAAGAGAATCGGGATGAACAGAGAGAGAACCCCCTGGGGCCCTGAGAACTAGTCCTCCGAGTCGAACTCTTCATCCATATCCCTGGGATCGAATGACGACCACGACTCGATGACTTGCATGTCCTTGGCCATCTCCGCCATCTTCATCCGCCTGTAAGAAATCCCAGCCACAGTCAGAGAAGCCATCGTGATTAGAAGCAATGGAATCCCAAGGGATGAGACCCAAGAGTCCAGGCCTCCGCTGTCTGAGTCGACGATTGGGACCGTATGAACCGCACCGGGCGAGACTAGGTCCGAGTCCATTGCCCATACCTCCACCCTGGCCCAAGATCCCCCAGAGACCAGCCAGGAGAATCTCGACGTCCAAATTCCATCGCCCTCAATCGAGTCTCCGTTTGTTCCATCGTCGTAGAAGTACATCGAGACCGAGGTTCCCCCTGCGATTAGCTCCCCTCTGACGATATCGGTAGTGCCATCCTCATCCAGGACCCTTACTGTGGTTGTGACCAATGTTGGGACTCCGTCTTCGATCTTGTTGACCGAGACCATCAAGTCGAATACCTCTGGGGCACTGGATCCGACTGTCAGGTTAACCGAAGCTACCGAAGTGTCCCCTCTTGAGTCCTTGACCAGCAAGTCCACCCTCACTGGCCCTGGTTGGAAGGAGATGTTCAGGGTAGTGCTGTCGCTTACCAATTGACCGTCTATCCTCCATTCGTAGAGTACTATGTCATCGTCGTAATCGAATGACTGCATGGCGCTTAGTACTGCTTCTTGACCGGGAGGAAGGTATTGGCCGTTGTCCATCCCGGAGATCACCGCCACGGGACCCGTCTCCAGCACGGTGATGATCTGCGAGTGGGTTCGTTCCATTCCGTTCTCGTCCGTGAGGACGAAGGTCAGGTTGTGGGTGCCATGAGAGAGGTAGTCGTTGTACCAGTAGTCTGTGGTCTTGGAGTCCAAAATGACCCCATCCAGATCAGAGGTCACGGTGACTGCGAAATCATCTCCGTCCATGTCGACTGAATCCCTGAAGTCGAAGAGTACGGGTAGGTTCGAGTATACTTGGGCATCTGGGACAGGTGATTCGAGAATGAGCAATGGTGCTGACTCTGATACGATAATCTCGATCTGATCTGAAACCGGACCACTCCCGTCATCCAGGGTGAGTGTGATGGTATGATCTCCGGCAGGGAGGCGGGTCAAGATGTCCCAATTGCTTCCAATTGGCTCGGCAATCTGATTCGACTCCCATAGCACCGAGACTAGGTCGCTGCTAGTCGTTGCTAACGGATTGCAGAGTAGTCCGCTTCCATTGTCCGGAAGCTCGGAGCAGGATAGGTCCCAGTCCCCGGAACCTGTGGACTCCAGAGAGACCAACTCTGACGAGTCAGTGAGAGTTCCGGAGCTGGGCCTGGAAATCATAGCATCTGGAGCGGAGTTGATCACCTCCAGCGTCTCAGTTTGGATGTTCCACTGATTGGCGTGATCGCCCCTGGTGTCACTGGCCTTCATCGTGATGGAGTGAGTCCCCTTGCTTAGAGTTCCTGACCACTCAGGTAGATCTGGTGATGATCCCATCCCTAGGAGGCCGTCTAAATCGCTGTGGAACTCGAACCTGATGTCGTCCCCTTCTGGGTCGAAAGTCTCGAAGCCCGTCAAAGCCACCCAGTCTGCCGAGGTCTGCCCATTCCTGGATATCTCCATCACTGGTATCGGGAGCTCGTTGTACAGTTCCACATCGAATGTCCACGAGATCACATCATTGACGCCGTCCCAAGCCTTTACTGAAACGCTGAAAGTGTCATCTGGAGCGCCGATGAAGGACCTGGTGATCTCCGTAGGACAGCCTGGGTTCTCGGTATCAGGACCGGGG
>CAXEIX010000240.1:0-2114 GCA_963996605.1 uncultured Candidatus Poseidoniales archaeon
ATACAGGCCCCCAAAATTGCGAGGAAAGAGGTTAATGTTGACTTATTGTTAGCAATACTGTATCCGACAGTTCTGGCTACTCGGAATTCTTCCTCTTCGACCCAAGGTGTAATTTCTGAATCCTCCACTATCTCCGCTACTAATGACCCAGAGTCAGTCAACTCCTCAGAAGAGCCTGCTTCCAGTTCAGCACTTCTAGACCATGGGAACAGTTGGACACCTGGCTTCTCAACCATTAGAAGAGGCACCACTATGATGAATGCAAGCATTACTAATTGAGCCGCTATGACTCCAGAGATTCCTATCTTGCTGATTAAAACTCCAAGAACGGCCCCTCCGAAGATAATGCCCACTCTTTTTGCTGCGAACATTAGCCCGTTGACCCTAGCTACCTCATCAGGCTGAAGTACCTCAACAGCAAGAGCATCTGTTGCTACGTCCTGCAGGGATGAGAAGATGTTGTGGACGAACAGGATCCTCGCAACGAGGTCGATCTGGCCGTTCAAATCTCTAACCAGGAGTAAGGATCCGAGAGTTAGTGCCATTCCGGTTTGCGCGAATAGAATCCACTGTCTTCTAGGTCCGTATTTCTCAATGTAAACTGAGTCTACTAACGGCCCCCATATCCACTTGAAAGTCCATGGAAGCGAGACCGTGGCGAATAGAATTGCTAGTTCAGGCACCGATACTCCATTGGCTATGAGGTAAGCTGCGAAGGTGACACTCGCGAAACCATATGGAAGGCCCTGGGCGAAGTACAGTAGGCAAAGAGTGAGCACCCTCTTCACCGGGTTCTCGGTTATGGCCCCACCCTTGCCCAGCTCAACGAAGGTATTGGAAAATCTCTCGGACAAAGGCAAAATTTGTTCTGATCCAGATTGCTCGGTTTCTACGTCGGATTGATCCCCTGATGATAGATCTGGGCTGAGGGACCATTCCTCTCGCCTACCTGTGTAGAATACCAAAACTATTGCAACTAGGAAGGGTACGAGGAATACGACTGGGCCTAAGTCGGTCAATCCTCCTGGTGACGAGGACGGGCCCGATGATTGGGCATCGAGCAATACCACCCTCCTAGCATCTACTGGAGAGATACTGTCCTCAGAAACTACCAACCTGGCATATATTGTCGAGTTTCCGGCCTTTTCATGTGGGTCTAGTTTTATGCTCCATGATGACCAGTCCCCATCCTTGGATAGGTCGGCTGCTCCAGACCAATCTCCACCGCCTACCTTGACTTCCACCAGACCAGTACCGGTGGCTGCTCCACTCGAAGTCCCTGTGACGTAGCTCTCGTTACCAATCTCTTCCAGAGTGGCGACTTCCATTGAGATGTTGAGTGATCTATCGATGCTCCCTGCGGCCTCCACGAATGCTGTGGGGTCGGCCTGTCCGAAACCGAACTCGTTGTCGGGACGAGTTTCTAGGAGGCTGCAGTCGTTGAAACCGGGATCGTTCAGTAATTGGACATCTCGTTCTATCGAATGCGCCGAAATGATCTCCTTGAACTCCGTAGGAGTCAGATCTGGGTTGGCTTGAACCATCAGTGCAGCGATACCAGCCATCAGCGGGGTTGCCATACTCGTTCCCGACTTGCTGGTGTACCCGTCCTGGGTTGCTGCGTCGGGAGCCATGATGTCGGAGCCGATTGTTGCAACGTCCGGTTTTACTCTGAGATCTGAGGTGTACCCCCTACTGCTGTATATTGCAAGCCCAAGATCCTTGTCCAGACTGGCCACTGTAACTGGCAATTGCGCATCGCCGGGGCTATCTATGGTGTTACAACCGGCAAGGGTTGCTCCGCCGAATTCGTTCCCTGCCGAAAGAGTCGTGATTATTCCGGCTTCCACGACCATGTCCATCTGACGGCTCCATGCTGAGCTCCCATCGTTATCCACATGTAACTCGAACTGCTGTTCCCCCAAGGAAGAAGTGACAATGTCTATCCCGTACTTTTCCTTGTTGTCGATTGCCCATTGGGCGCCTTGCATAACATCCTCAATATCACCATCGCAGCAGGCTAGAAGGTTAATCAGATGCGCCCCCGGAGCGGCTCCAACATACCTCAGGCCTGTTGCAGGGGCGGCCTGGCCCCCACCCGAGCCAGCAGCCAT
>CAXEIX010000241.1:0-2096 GCA_963996605.1 uncultured Candidatus Poseidoniales archaeon
GGGGAAGATATCACAATTGTCACATGGGGGGCGATGGTTCATGTTGCCCTTGATGCGGCTAGAGAGGCGTCCAAAAAGGGAACAGAAGTCGAAGTAGTCGATCTCAGAACTCTCGTTCCGTTTGATTCCGAGACCTGTATCAATTCGGTATTGAGGACGGGTCGTCTGATCGTTCTGCAAGAGTCGCAATGGACTGGGGGTTTTGGGCACACGGTATCAAGTAGAATCGTTGAAGAGACATTCTGGAGGATGGAGTCTCCACCGATTGTAATTGGGGCCCTGGATACGCCAGTCCCATTTTCACCTACTCTGGAGGATCACACCATTCCCAGCGTAGGAGTAGTTGTTAGGCATATTGAGAGAGCTTGTACTTGATGTGGCCCCATAGCAGAATTAGCAAACAGTAATTTGTGAAATGTTCCGGGAACGAGATATGGATGGGACCATAGTAGACGTTCTGTTCGTTCTTTCTGGTTTCGTATTGCTAATGGGAGGCGGGGAAGCATTGGTCCAAGGTGCGACCAGGATTTCGCAGAATCTTAGTATCTCTCCTCTGGTTGTTGGGTTCACCGTAGTGGCAGTAGGGACTTCGCTACCTGAGTTGGCTGTCGCAATTGAAGCCGTTGGAAATGACGCCCCGGACATAGCAATTGGAGGGGTACTAGGGTCCAATGTTGCCAATGTGATGCTTGTACTTGGGACTGCAGCATTACTGGGTGCAAGGTCTGAAGGTGGAGAGGACGTTAGGAGAGATTCTGTAGCAGTAATAGTGGCTACTGCTTTCATGGCTGTTTTCGTATTTGGAGGAGAGGTCCCCCTATCAGGAGGTGTTGTAATGCTATCTTGTCTAATCGCATACTATTACTACACATATTCGAAAGCAATAGCTGGAGATGACGAGTATGAGTTCGAAGACTCTTGGCTTCCAAGGAAAATGTCTGCAGCAATACCAGCTTGCATAATTGGTGGGGGAATGATTTGGTTGGGAGCGATACTTTTGGTTGATGGGTCAACTAACATTGCTGAGACTTTTGGCGTCTCGGAGGCAGTGATAGGTCTGACAATTGTTGCTCTAGGAACATCATTGCCAGAGCTTGCAGTTACGGTAGTCGCAGGCCTCAGGGGACAGGGCGGGGTGGCTGTAGGAAACGTTCTCGGCTCCAATGTAATGAATATCATGGGAATAATTAGCATTGCCAGCATTTTCGGGGGCGGAATTGTCGTTGATAGCGAATTCACTAGAGACATCCTAGTAGTTATCGCAACGTCTGGTTTTGTGGTTGTTGCATTTCTCAGAGGGAAGGACTTCTCAAGACCTGTTGGTTCATTGATGATCCTTACCTATGTTTCTTACATGACTTATCTCAGCGGAATACTAAACGGATTGGTATAGCACTATTACGAAGCCTCTTAACGGAACTTCATGGAGTTACCTCGGATTGAGTGCGTGATTCTTGCAGCTGGTTCGAGCATTAGACTAGGGCGGGATAAAGCGCTAATCAAAGTAGGAAATAGCACTCTGGTAGGATGGTTGGCAGAAAGGATTTCCAATAGGGGAGTCGATGTCACCGTGGTGGCAAACGAGACGAACATTGCAGAGATTTCCGCCGAAATTCCCGGATCTAGTGTGGTTGAAAATGTAGAACCTCAGAATGGAAGAACTGGTTCCCTCAAGGTAGGAATTTCTAGTATTGATTTCTCAAAGGGGCAGAACTACAGATTGCTGGTAGTACCTGTAGATAGGCCAGGATTCTCAGATTCAACACTTCAACGACTAATCGATTCTAAAGAGAGTTGCTGTCCAATGCGAGATGGGAGAGGAGGGCACCCTCTGCTATTATCGCCTGTGGACGTTGGAAGAGTGAGGGAGGGTCCCGAGGATTCTCCTCTGAGAGAAATCGTTGACCCAGTCAGATTCGAAGTAATTGACCAAAACCTCCACCTAAATATTGACACACCTTCAGATATTGAGGACTTGAAGAGTAAAATAGATTCGATTATTGAATAAAATTGAAAAGCATATTTTCAGCCCAGAACCGTGAGTCCTGAAGAGTTTCTCGACGGTTTTAGCCCTATTGAGCAGGCATTGATGGCGG
>CAXEIX010000242.1:0-2086 GCA_963996605.1 uncultured Candidatus Poseidoniales archaeon
CTCCGGACACTGATAAGGATGTACCCACACTAATTCCGGAATTTTTTATGGTAAAAGAATCAACATCATTTGCAACAATCATCTCAACTATTGCGGAAGACCCCTCCGGAAGACTTCGAATCGGCAATAATGTGCCGACGCCCACTGTTCCAAAGTCACGTTCAACGCTCGGAATTCTTTGTCCCGTAATGGTGGTCTCCGGATAACCAAGTAGGCGATCGAGGGCTTCCTCCAATTCTATTCCCACTGCGTGCTCCATTTTACATGCAACGCCCTTCACATCCCCACCGAAGCCAATCACATCCCTCAGAAGTACCTCTAGAAGGCCTTCTCTTCTTTTTATCCTAGCAGCTAATTGGAAACCATCAGTTGTTAGTCTGCAGCCGCGATAAGGAATGTGAGTAATCATTTCACGCAGGGTAAGGCGCTGAACCATTTCAGTTACCGAGGCCGCTGAAACCCCCATCAAATCGGCAAGTTGTGTTGTCTTTACAATCTCCCCAGGAGACTCCATGTGAACCTCGAAGATCGTCTTTAGATACATCTCCTCAATTTCGCTGAATTCGGGCATCTTAAGCCTCCTCGGCCTCGGCCATGAATTCGGTCTTGCACAAAGGGCATCTAGACATTGCTGGCCTATTCTCCATTTTCACTCTCAAGGCCTGATTGCACTCGGGACAATTTAGCGTGTCTTCTGATGAACGCACTACTGGGTGCGATGGTTTATCTTGTTCACCTACAACGAATTCCATTGAGCAAGAAGGGCAGCGAACTCCCCCAACATGGTTGTGGGGGACCATAAGTCTTTGATCGCAAAATGAGCATTGGATCTCCGTCTTCTCCTGTTTAGACTGGGACTTTGTTGATTCCTTAGTTTCACGGAGGTTGAAATCCGAGGTTGAGGGAGTTCTAGTTGAGACTGCACGCCATACAAATGTGCCAACTAGGATAATTAGGACACCAGCAAGTAGCCCATATGCTGCAGGTAGTATGTCGAAAGGCAGGTTCAGTCCTTCCTGACTATTTTCCGTCTCTATTGAATAGTAATTTGTAGATTTCACGCCGCTTGTATGCCACTGGACCTCTAAACCGACACTATCACTTGCAGGCCAATTTGGCAAGGACACATCAGTTGCGAGGTTCGATCCTGGGATTACAGATTGTACATCCGTTTGTGCGAGTATTTTCTGATCGGATGAAGAGATCACCCGGATAAAACCGGATTGAGCTTGATAATTACCCATATTCTCTAAGGAAATAGAGACCATTACTCTACTTCCGGGAATGGGTCGCTCGGGAGAGAATGATGCTTCGACGGAGAGTGAGTTCTCATTTACTGATGGCTCTGAAACGTTCATCAGATAGGAATTAATTGAAAATGATGAAGGTTGCCATCCAATTGGGATTGCCTCTAAAAATATCTCATCTGCTGAAGGGTGGCCAAGGTCGAATGTGATTGACCTTCTGCCCGGATCGGAATCAATCTGAATGCTTTGCAATAACTGATTGCTACCTTGGGAAACTGAAAAGACCTCGAGAATGATTCCCCTAGTCCTCCCATTTGACAGAGAAATTGATGCGTCGAAATTTAATCCATCAGAATTAGTCCATTCTAATGAATCGATAGATAGATCGATTGTCTGACTAGGCATCACTTCCACAGAAAAATTTCCTTGCATTTGTGAATTTGCGGGATCTCCAATTTCAGAAATTCGCCAAAGAAAATTATTCGTTCCTGATAAAGCCAATATGAAGGGAGTGGAAACCTCGCGAGTTGAACCCGGTGATATTGAGGTTTGCATACCTTCGAACGTCTCATCTCCAGAAATTGGAGAGATGATCAGTGTAACTGAACCAGTATAATTGCCCGAGTTTGTCACCATCATTGATGCAATTAGAGTGTCGCCAACGTACCCGGGCTCTCCAGAAACTGCTAATCCGGAGCCTCCTGATGATGTGAAATTGGTGGAGTTATTGGATCCATCTGAATACATTTTTTCTATTTTGGTAGAATCGGGTAGATGCGGTGAATGTTGAGGCAAGCAAGCGAAGGAAAGCAACATTATCGCTAAGTAAATGCAAATAG
>CAXEIX010000243.1:0-2029 GCA_963996605.1 uncultured Candidatus Poseidoniales archaeon
GTCCTTCGATGTAAACCAGAATGAGTGGTGATAGAGCCAACCGAAAGCAAATCCCCCCACTAGTACTGACCAGAAAATGTAGTGCTCCCAGAGGCCTTCGAAGATGGGTGTCATCACGGACATGGTTATCTCTTAACTCCACGCGGGGAAATTCAACTCATAAGGGTCGCGGGTAAGTCATCTGTATCATGCCCCAACATTCCTGTCAATCTTACCAATGAGAAGGATGAATAAAAATGCTACTAATGGGTCCTCTGAGAGTACATGTCGGACGGATTCAGACTACCGGATTGGGAGTCCAAGAGGGAGAGGGTTGAGGGGCCTTCAGACAGAGTTGCCAGATTCGAGAAGGCATCGATAGCTATCGCGAAGGCAATCATCAGGAACAGGGCATCGGAACAGGGAGGATCTGGGGTCCCAGTTGTTGTGGAGGGCAATAGAGACGTGGATACACTCCGAGCCCTTGGATTCACAGGGCCCATTGAGAAGGTAAACAGAGGATGGGACCGATCTAGGTTAGTGGCCTACTTGCACTCAGAGTACTGCATCAGTGAAACCCACGACGGAGGTCCATCTGTCATTGTGCTAATGGACTGGGATAGGACTGGGGGTAGGATCCAAGCAGCACTCCGTGATCGCCTGATGGCGATGGACTCCCCGGTTGACGAGGATCTCAGAAACACCCTGTTGCGGGCAATGAAGCCAGAGGGGAGGACGGTCGAGTCCCTGCTTCCACACGTGCCCTCGCTAGGGCCGTTGGTTGAGCGTCTGGTATCGGATCTGGAATGAGGCGTCATTCGGGGATCGAGGGAGGCATCTCCTTTACCGAGTTGAGCACTAGATGCGTGAAAGAGCGTTCGATTCCCGACATGCTCATCACGCTCTTGGTGAGGTCGTCCAGATCATCCCTGTCCCTGGCTCTAGCGAGGACCATCGAGTCATAGTCTCCCGTGACGTCGTAAACCCCGTAGACCCTGTTGTCCTTGGCAATCTTCTCTTGGATTTCTATCAGCCTCCCCTTCTCTATCCTTAGCCCGATGACCACGCTCAATCCCCATCCGGCCTTGTCCGGGTCTAGAAGAACGGTGTACCCCCTTATGACTCCGAGCTTCTCAAGCCTCCTGACTCTGTTGCTGACGGTCCCGAGGGCGACTCCGACTTCCTCGGCGATTTTCCTGAGAGAGGTCCTGGCATCGGCCTCCAGAACTCTGAGTATCCTCCTGTCTACGTCGTCCATACTGCCACCGGGGCATCACGTTATGATTGCGCGGCTCATGAACATATGCTAGTCAAATACGATTATTCATGCTCGTTTGAGCAGATTATATCGCTCATTCCTCTTCCCGTGAGTCGATTGTCAAACCTCTGACCGCTCTCATGACTGTCTTCTCGGACTCGCTTACCATGGGAGTTACTCTGCTGCCAACCCACACAGCGAGACAGTGTCCGTCCGGTCCAACAAGAATCCGACTACCCCGCTCTTCATCACCAAGTTCGTCTAGCGTATTCCGATGGGGCTCTAACCCTCGGAGGATGTCATCGATTACTGTTCCTTCAACATCTAAGAATGGTCCGGATACCTCCTCATGGAGTCTGCGAGATGCCTTCGAAACGATCCTATCCAGGTTTCCCTTTCGTAGCCTGGCCGCTATGAGGCCAAGGTGAATGACCTTCAGCGGCCTCCATCTGCCTCCGGGCACTATCTCCCTGCCACTCTTACGAGTTCGGTCGGATTCCCAGATCTCCATCACTTCGTCGGTGGACCAAAGAAGGCTCTTCCCCCTGAACCACATGCTGCTTGGGGAAGAGCCCCATTCGTTCTCGAGTTCAGTTTTCCTCTTCTGGCTAATCGGACGCGGGAACGAGTCAGGGTCAATGTACTGTTTCGGCGATGGGAAGGGGGTTCGCCCCGACTCTGGGCTGTCGCCTGTCTCGGGGGTCTTCTCGAGAACAGCGAGGAAGAAGCCGCCGCCTCCGATAGCATCGTTCCAAACCCGGAGGCAGCCCCCCAACTGGGAGGAGATGCCTT
>CAXEIX010000244.1:0-2010 GCA_963996605.1 uncultured Candidatus Poseidoniales archaeon
TAGGTAGGCAAATCAATGCCGTCACGATTAGTGAAGTAGATTTGCCCACCATGGCCTTCTCTGATTGCTTTGCTTATTCAACATATTCAACTGCAAACTATGAAACTGGTTACTACTCGCGAGTGTCATGGCTCTTTCCGAGCAGTCATTAGAGAAGATTTCCGATTGGGTCGGACTAGAGGGGACTGGTGAGAGTTTCTCTACACCCTTGATCTACAGGTTTCTAGAGAAGTACGTACCTGCCCTACTAAGGGCGGTAACAAACGTGCATATTACTGGCGCGCACAAGGTCCCATTGAAAGGAGCGGCCATTTTCTGTGGGAACCATCTGGGCAATCTAGATCCTTTCATCAAGATCCTCGCATCTCAGAGGCCCATTCATTTCATGGCTAAAGAGGGTCATTTCGACAAGCAGCCAAACAGATTTGTGATGGTCTCTACGGGTCAGATCGAGACGTTCAGAAAAGATGGGGCGAGGGATGCTCTGGCTAGGGCAGTTGATGTAATACATAGTGGCCATTGCCTGGGTGTTTTTCCAGAAGGTACTAGATCCAGGAGAGAGGTCCCGCCTATGTTACAGCCTGCAAAGACCGGCTTCGCAAGGCTTGCAGCGAAGTTTCCCAATGTCCCCGTAGTTCCGGTAACTATGTCTATTGGCGCAAGAGAATTCATGCCTCCCGGAAGCAAATTCCCTAGGCCTTGGAAAAGGATTGAGCTAATTGTCGATGATCCCCTTACTTTCGGTGAGTGGGCACAGCACGATCAAGGCGGAGCGATAGACGACAAATGGATAGACGAGATATCTAATCTAGGAGTCGAGGAAAGGCAAGATTCTATGAGGCCCCTTTACAGGAAATTCGCAGACCAGTTCATTGAGACACAGAAAATGAGAGGTGCGCCTTAGCGCATTCTTGAAGGACTACCTGCTCGCACAGTGAAGGGTAATGGAGCAGTATCTAGACCTACTGAGGCGGATTCTCGACGAAGGGGCAGCCAAAGGTGATAGGACGGGCACTGGTACAATTTCCGTATTCGGGCACCAAATGAGATTCGATCTATCTGAAGGTTTTCCAGCGGTTACTACAAAGAATGTCCACTGGCCAAGTGTAATTCATGAGTTGCTCTGGTTCCTCTCAGGAGATACAAATATCGCATACCTGAAGGAGAACAACGTAAGGATCTGGAATGAGTGGGCTGATGAAAATGGCGATTTAGGGCCAGTTTACGGTAAACAATGGAGGTTCTGGGAGTCAAATGATGGTAGGGTAATTGACCAGATCGAAGCTGCAATTGATCTGATAAAGAACAACCCACAAAGCAGGCGCATCATCGTATCAGCATGGAATGTAGGTGAATTGGAGGAAATGGCACTGATGCCGTGCCATGCATTCTTCCAGTTCTATGTGAATGATGGTAGGCTTTCCTGCAATTTGTACCAGAGGAGTGCCGATGCATTTCTAGGTGTACCATTCAATATTTCTTCTTACAGCCTCCTAACCTGCATGATTGCCCAGGTATGTGGGCTGGATCCGGGTGAGTTCATTTGGACCGGTGGCGACTGTCACCTATATCTCAATCATATGGAGCAGGCGAAGATTCAGATACAGAGGGAGCCACTTGAACTTCCAACTTTACAACTGGAACCATCGATAATGAGCATTGATAAATTCAGGTACGAGCACATCACTATCGAAGGTTACGACCACCATCCTCACATATCAGCACCCATTTCCGTATAGTGATACAATGAAGATAGCGATGATCGTCGCAATGGACGAGGATGGGAACATAGGTTCCTCAGGAGAACTCCCTTGGAGACTAAGGAGCGATATGCTGAGATTCAAGGCACTCACTGAAGGGGACGGATACAATTCAGTAATAATGGGAAGAAGAACCTGGGACTCGCTCCCTGATGAGTTCAAGCCACTCCCTGATCGGGCCAATATAGTGATGTCGAGGGATACTAACTGGAATGCAGATGGTGCCGATACGGCCCTTTACGTCGGTAGG
>CAXEIX010000245.1:0-2003 GCA_963996605.1 uncultured Candidatus Poseidoniales archaeon
ATTCCATCTGGCTGCTCCTTGGGGGCCGGTTCGTCCAGTGTGATTGAGAATCCTGCTTCCACCAGGCACTCCCTGCACATCTCGTGGATGTCGTCACCATGAGTCCCTACGATGATGCTAGATATTCTCTCGCCAATGCTGGGGTCAGCGGCTAGATCCTTGCAGATACCCGCTTCTGACCCTTGGACGTCCATGCTGACTAGGAGATCCGAGTTTGGGACGGATTCGAGGAGGCGTGTAATGTCAACTAGTTTGACGGCCATCGAGTCTGCGTCATCTGGAGAATTAGCGGATACCACGGAAGCTCCGTATCCGAACTTAATCTTCATCGGACCGTCATTAAGCCCTTCCCTCCCCACTACTGCCGAATTGAGGACTGATATTCCCGTGACTCCGTTTATCATTGAGCCCTCCATTATCCTGCTGCACATCTTGGGATGGGCCTCTACTGCGAAAACGTCAATTTCTGGTCGTGTCTTCTTGGAAAGCAATGAGTAGTAACCCCAAGCCGCTCCAATGTTGACGTATGCCCCGGACTCTTTCAGGGAGTTGAGGGATTTCAGGAAATAGCCCTCTTCCTCCGGTTCATGGAGAATACCGAGGGTGTTGCTCTTGTATCTCTTGATCTGATGACGAGTCAGCCATTTTCTCGGCACTGCGATGGAGTTGTCGAACCTGAAGATTCTCACGGCCAAACCAAGTATAGTCAGTATTTGAATTGGATACCAGACATAGCGGGACCAAACGTTGGCAACTAGGTTCTAGTTCTGGCCTTCTTGGGGGGTCCGTTTCTTCCCTTTCGCTTATCTTTGTACTTTACTGGCTGGCTTCCCTTGTTCTTCCCCTTGTGCCTCCCCTTGCGACGGCCATTTCGATGGTCATGTTGTTTTCCGTTCTGATTCGATGATCTGAACTGCTTGCTCTTCCTTGATCTTCGGGCCCTCTTGTTATTCTTGGGACCTCTGGAATTACTGCCACCCTTGAACTTCACAGGGGGTGCCATTACGAACTCTCTCTCCTCGAGGATATCGACGTCGGGCTCCGTGAACCTGCACTTGATCCCGACCTCTTGCTGTATTCTCTTGTACTTCCTATTCTGGGACCTCTGTACCAGGGAGACCACCGTCCCAGTAGAGCCTGCCCTCGCTGTTCTACCACTCCTGTGCTTGTACGCCTTTCCGTCGTCCGGGGGGTCGAAGTGTATGACGCAGTTAACTTCGGTCACATCGATTCCACGAGAAGCAACGTCAGTGGCTATCAGGACACGGGAACGCCCGGCGCTGAACTTCTGCATCGATCTGTCCCTCTGCTTCTGGTTCATGCCTCCGTGAAGAGTCGTGAATGACGCCCCTATCTCGCTCATCTCGTCCCCCAGTCTGTTTACCCCAGCCCTGGTTCGACAGAATATGATACTGCGTCCGCACTTCTCGGTGATGTATGCGGAGAGGTCGGCCTTCCCCCTGGAGTTAATCTTCCAGAAGAGATGTTGCATGCTGTCCATGCTAACCTCATCGGGGCCTATGCCGATTCTGGCGGGATCATCCTGGTATGACTCTACTATCTGTGCAACGTCGTCGTCTAGAGTGGCGCTGAAGAGAATCGTCTGCCTATCCGGGCTGCACTTGTCCAGAATAGAGCATACTGGTTCCATGAATCCCATGTCGGCCATCCTATCGGCCTCGTCTAGAACAACAATCCCGACGTCATCTAAGCGGAGGGCTTTCCTGTCGAGTAGATCGATGAGTCGTCCCGGGCAGGCCACCAGAACCTCCACTCCCTGATTCAGCCCCCTTAGTTGCCCCTTGTATGGAGTCCCCCCGTAAACCGATAGTACCCCGAAACCGGACGACCTGGCTAGAGGCTGCAGGACCTTGCGAATCTGCTCGGCTAGCTCCCTCGTTGGGGTCAGTATCAATGAGGTCGGCCTCTTCGACTTGGCTTCTTTGGTACGGGATATCAATGGGAGCCCGAAAGCAAGCGTCTTTCCCGAGCCAGTGGGGGCC
>CAXEIX010000246.1:0-1973 GCA_963996605.1 uncultured Candidatus Poseidoniales archaeon
TCTCCTTCTCTCTGAAATCTGAGTCAAAGATCATAACCGGATTCCCTGACTTGAATGCCGTAATCGCTCTGGCTACTCCGTCGTCCATGTCAGGCGGAGGGGCCATTGATACCCGATACTTTCGGTCCAGAAATAATGATGTCTTGGGGCAAACCCCGCGAGTTTATGGTAGGAGCCAACTCATCTTCTTCCCCCGTCCGAGTCGACCTTGCCGGAGGTTGGACCGACGTGGGTCCATATCCTAGGGACTTCGGAGGTGAGGTCGTAAACTTCGCCATAAATCTCAGAGTTTTTGCCAGGGCTGGCCCAGATTCAGATAATACAGAGACTTACTTTGAGTTTCCAGTACCCAGGGGCTCTGGATTGGGGACTAGTTCAGCCATGAATGTCGCCTTGTCTGCACTGACCTCGCCCGATCAAATTGAAGATCAGGAGAAACTCGCCGAGGAGGCCTTCGTTCTCGAGTCAGAATCTGGGAATTTTTGCGGTAGGCAAGATCAGTGGGCCTCGGCATTAGGCGGTTTCAACCATCTACTATTCATCGGTGATACTGTCGAGAGGATGCCATTTGAGCCAATGAGGTCATCAATGAATTGGCTGAAGAAGCACCTAGTCATCTCATTCTCGGGTAAAAGCAGGAATTCCGGAGATATGCAAGAATCCGTTTGGTCCAGATACTCAAATGGTGACCAGGATGTTATCAACGGACTCCACAAGATTAGGGGTTCTGCTAGGGTAATGGCAAATGGGCTCCAACAAGACCGCAGAGACATGGTGGTCGCTTCATTGAATGAGATCTGCGAGGGCGTGGACTTGATCGATAAGGCAATCCACGACCCGTTCAGAGATGTTGTGGACCCACTCATCGGTAGTGGTTCTGCTGTAGCTTGGAAGGCATTGGGGGCCGGAGGGGGGGGGTGTTCAGCAATTCTATGCTCTCCCATGGGGCGTGACGAGGTTATTCAGGCAATAGAAAGAGCGGGATGGGACATAATTGATTGGGATTTCGATGACATTGGAGTAATGATACACGATTGAATTTCTAGTACGAAATCTCAAACATGACCATTTGCCCGACCACCCATGGCCGACCGGCGCTATATGTTCGCCTCACTCGCCTTATTGGTCTTAATCGCGCCATTGGCATCCTCTTCCATCTCTGTTGAGCCATCGCGGCAAGGAGGATTCGATGCAAATGGAGACTGGGTTCCAAGCGTGGAGTCAGAAATCCACTGGAATTGGTGGACTCATTGGAGTCGAGACAAGGATTCCAACTCCATTGACGACAGATTGGAATGGTTGATTGAGCAACCAGAACAAACTCAGAGAGACTGGTGGAAGAGGGCTCCTGAGGGAAGCGCCCGAATTTTCGTCGACTACGACCACCACCCCACAGATGCTGACATCTCAGCATTGGAGTCACTCGGGGTTGAAGTGACCTTCAGATTCGGATACTTGAACACGGTTTCTGGCACATCGCCAATTGCACCCATCATCAACGAAGGAGGCATCAGGTCTCTCAATGGCGTGGTGATGATCGAGGACCTTGGACTTGCCGAGACAAACATGAACGAGGCAGTCCCCAATATGGGGGTCGACACAGTTTGGGAAGACTTCGGACTCGATGGCACTGGCTCTGTTATCGCTATCCTGGATACCGGAGTTCGTGGGGATCACGAAGGCCTCAACGATATGGACGACGACCCGTTCACCTGTATCGATGACCCTCCCGAGCCAGATCCGCTGGACCCTGAACCGCAACCCATACCAGCGGACTGCGACCCCAAAATAATCGCATTCTTCGATGCGGTATTCACCGACGATGAGCAAGACCCATCCACTTCATATGACTCCGGAACACATGGAACTCACGTTGCAGGTATAGCTGCTGGCTCAGGAGGGGGCCAGACCGACCCTGTAACAGGCCTGAGGTATGTTGGAGCCGCTCCGGGGGCGCATCTGATTAACCTTCT
>CAXEIX010000247.1:0-1961 GCA_963996605.1 uncultured Candidatus Poseidoniales archaeon
CCGAGAAGGCCATTCTGTCAAGGAAACATTTCCAGATAGCGGAAGGGCTCTGTCGGCCGATGATCCTGGCTGCCTCGGGCAGATTCGTGTGCCACTTGGTGACCAACGTCTCGATCGCTTGGATCTCGTGTGCAAGTGCACCATAGTCGCCCATCTCCTTGAGGACGTCGAACATCCCTTTCTCGGCGGACTCACCCATCGATAGAATTCCCATTCTGGTCATGAACATGTGCATGTCCTGTTCGATTTGAATTGCCTCCGAAGAGACTTGCGCTACAGGGTACAAAATCGTCCCAGCGAAAGTGAGTAAGGGGAATACCAAGATGAGTAAAGCTGCACCGGGACCAGTAATTACGTCGCTAGTGGTGTACCAAACCGCTAACCCTGCCACTAGCCCAATCAGTGCAGCGGGGAGTGAGAAGAAGAGCAGGTACCTGCTGAATGGCATCCCGAGTCGCAGGAGGGCGATTTCCCAGGTGCTGGCCTTGTCCTCCATCTGGCCACCCCCTAGTGATTAATTCCCGTCCATGTCTCAAGTGCGGAGGCGAATCGGTCCCAGCCCTCCTTGTAGTATACGTCAAGGAGATCGAATACATCGTCGTAATGGGTGAGGTCCCTGTCGCACATCCTCTGTATTGCCTCCGTTCTCCGATGAAGCTCGTCGTAGATGTCCCTCTTGCTCCTGAATCCCATCCTCGGGGCGATCTTGTTCTCTAGCATGTCTGACTGGAACATCCCCCTGAAGTAGACCTCGTCTGCTACTGGGTCCCATTCGAACATGTTCCGAGTCAGGATCCCATCAGCGGTCTTGTCGAATCCGATGACCTCGCTCACCCCTGTGATTCTCCTTGCTATCCCTCCTCCAGGAGCCTCGACGACCTCTTGGAAGATTGCGAAATTGAGATTGTCGAAGAATCGGGCTGGGACGTTGATGGGATCTCCAGTGAATCTCTGAATCAGTTTGACTATGTTTGAGGCGTGAAATGTCCCCATGACCGGGTGACCTGTCTGCATTGCTTGGAAGGCGATTGCGCCTTCCACTCCTCTGATCTCGCCGATGATGATGTACCGGGGCCTGGATCTGAGGGCCGCCTTCAACAGGTCGAACATCTCCACTCTGGAGTCCTCGTTCTTCGAGTCTCTGGTAATCAGTCGCTGCCAGATGGTGTGGGCGACCTTTACCTCGGGGGTGTCCTCTGCAGTGTATATCTTCACGTTGTGATCGATGAACGGGAGAACGGCATTGAGAGTAGTCGTCTTGCCGGATGCGGTCTCTCCGGATACCAGGCACGACATCCCCGACTCTAGACCTAGCCAGATATAGGCTGCCATCTGAGCGGAAAGCGTCTTCCACTTGATCAGCTGGATGATTGAGATCGTTTCCTCGGCGAACTTCCTGATAGTGAACGAAGAGCCTTGGATAGAAACGTCATCGCTGTAGATGATGTTTATTCTCGATCCATCCAGAAGGGCCCCGTCGACGATTGGCTTGCTGTCGGAGACTGGCCTCCCGATACGCTCTGACATCGATCTGAGGTACTTGGTGAGCAGTTCCTGGTCCTTGAATGCGATGTTCGACGTCAGCATCGGGAATACCTTGTGGTCCATGTTGATCCTCGTAAGCCCGATGGAGTGTATGTCCTCTAGCATCTCGTCAGCCAGGAGCGTCTCTAGTGGGCCGTTGTTGACCAGGTCCCTCACTACGACGTACTTCAGCCGGTCGAGTTGCTCTGGCGTCACCTTCAGTGGCGCCTCTCCCATTCCGATGAGTTCCCTGGCTTGGTTTACTAGGGGGTTCGACAGTAGGGAAGATGTAGTGGTCGTCGTCATCTCGTCCATCATCTCGTGGATCATGGCGATGAACTGGGCGTCGTCGTCGAAGCGCTCCTTCTGAGGGGCATCTCGAAGAAGCCTCTCTACGATCTGGTCCCTGATATCCTCCTCCTCTTCATCTATGGTTG
>CAXEIX010000248.1:0-1945 GCA_963996605.1 uncultured Candidatus Poseidoniales archaeon
CATGTGCTAGGATAGGCATCACATTGGTGAATACATCGATTGGCGGTTACGACTTTCCGAGGATAATCGTCAGATGTCATCGCCCTCAATGGGTGGTTCAGATGCGAAACGAGCAAACTATGGCTGATCCAGTGAGGAGTTGGCTGCATCTCTGGCCCCAGAAGAATAGAAGAAAATATCGGAATTTACTGATGGCAAGACCTAGGAAGCCGAAGCCATAACATATGATTGAGAAAGACCTTCCTTTCAGTTTCGGCGAACCTAATCTATATCCGTTCAAGTGATAAACCATGGATTTCCCGCTGGGCACTTATGAGTAACCGAGCGAACGCTAAGAACGTCAAGAATAACGCAATTTTCATGATACTTTTGATGATTGCAGCCCCAGTGATGACCCTCCAGACTGGGCTGTTGACGAGAGAACTACAAAATTCCCCCGAGCTGGAAGACAATCCTGTTGGAAAGAGTCTGACCTCATCCGGGTCTGGCAATCTCCCCGATTGCACCCTTAGCGACGTTGTTCTGACGGAAATTTATCATTACGGCGGAGATTGGATAGAGATATACAACTCGGGCAACCAGAGTTGCGACCTCGGGGAATGGCACATTCGTGACGATGATACCAATTCCGGAATGGTCTTAGCCAACGGAACCAACATCACCTCGGGGGAGTTCATGCTTTTCTCCTCCGCCGATGGCGATTTCAACTTCGACATAAGCTACAGTGACTCCATACTCATCTCCGACAGGAACACTACCGCCGATAACGCCACTGTGGCCACCACATTGGACTACAACGGGCGTGACAATCAGGGATATTCAACATCAAGGGATGGATCATGGGAACTATGTGATGGGGTCTGGGACTACAACGAGCCGAACGAAATGACTCCCAATGCGACGAACCTGTGTGCTGGCGAGCCATTCATGCTGTATGTCATGAACTCTGATGGGAGCTGGACAGAGGATCCTACTAGCATACCAAACGCATCATCAACGCTGGTATGGAACACTAGCAATCTAGACATCGGACAATCCTATTACCTGTACCACTCGTGGTCCACTGAGTTCGAATCAAGAAGCAACTCATTCACGTTCACCGCGGATGGTGAGGACATAGAGTTCGAGATCTCATCAGATTACGATTGGACCTGCTACGTAAACATCTATGCCTACATCCAGAACTCCTCAAGCGGCTCGACCATAGAGTACTACTCGGAGTCTGTTGATGTAGAGTGCGGCGAGGAAATTTCCGGATTCGTAGTACTCGACTCGAGCGACGTCGGACTGACCGACGGACACAACCTC
Organism: uncultured Candidatus Poseidoniales archaeon; assembly: GCA_963996605.1. Lineage (GTDB taxonomy): Archaea > Thermoplasmatota > Poseidoniia > Poseidoniales > Thalassarchaeaceae > UBA36. The sequence continues at coordinate 1,309 of CAXEIX010000248.1, forward strand.
AGCTCCGGTACAGCGATCGGCTCCGTGGGCTTCTATGGAGCCTTTGAACGAGCATACAGGTCAGTGTACACGGTTTCCTTCGACGACGACGTTGTCGCTTTCTCAGACAAGGAATGCGACTTTGGACAAACCAGTTGCTTCGAAACCTATCAGCTGGAAATCCCAAGCCACATCTGCAGCGTGGACTTCGAAGTCTCAGCATACGTCCTAACCCCTTACCAATGGTTGCAAGTCGGCGAGGAAAACATCGAGATGGTCGGTGATTGCGACGGCAGCGATGGAGCACCACAATCCGTTCTGTCCCTCTACGCCATGATGGACGAAGCCACCGGCGGGCAGACCTGGACCGAAGTCTACGATGACGGAGTGAATGACGTACTCAACATGTCCGCATCCAGGACCCTGAGCTTCTATTGGGATATCGACGATTCCGCTATCGGCAGTAATCTCAGGCTCTCCTTCTACTACGAGGGGGACCAGGTGATGGACAGGTCCTTCCAGTATGACGGTCAACCTATCTACTGGAATGTAACTGTCCTCGAGACCGAATGCAGTCCTATGGTTCAGGGATACTTGTACGCCCATCTACCCGACGGGGGTAGCCAGACAGTTGTCAGCTGGGGGGACTACGTCCAGA
>CAXEIX010000249.1:0-1940 GCA_963996605.1 uncultured Candidatus Poseidoniales archaeon
ATGGGGTATGGGCCTCGAGAGGCTCGCGATGCTCATACTGGGGCTGGATGACATCCGTCAACTCTACCAGCCAGACCTCGAGAGATTGAGGAAGATGCCACTGCTCTGACTACTCGTCTGCAAGAGTCTTGACGTCCTGCAGGAAATCATTCACATCCCAGTGGATGCCAGAGTATGCCACCCTCTTCCTCTGATCCTTGTCGATTATGAATGTCACAGTCGAATGACCAATCTCGTACTCGCCGAGGCTCTCCTCATGGGGGTCGGTGTTGTTCGAAGAGTTCGGAGAGGTGCCATCGGAAACGCACGACAACCAGTCATCTCCAGGTCTCACCCAACCTTCGTCGCACATGCAGTGGGAGGAGGATCCAGTCCCCATCACCCATCCCTTGCCGTTGCAGTCCACGCCTGGTGGGGCGCTGCTCATGTTTGCATTGCTCGCAATCCATGCCAGATGGGTGCCGATTCCGACTTCGATCGCAGATATTCCTCCTTCTACCATGTCCCATTTGCCCTCGGAAGTATTCCAAGAGTGAAGGCCCCACGTCCATGATTCGTTGGAAGTCCAATTGCCGATGGTGCCATTTTCGATATCATAATGGGTCCCTGAGCCCTCAATTAGGGCGAATGATGCAAAATCGCCTCCATCGTCGAAGCAAGTTAGGTTGAAAGGATCCTGACAAGCATTGTCAGACGCCAAAGAGGAGTTGTCCGGATACAGGACTGCGAATCTAACCATAGCCTCCTCTGGGGGGAGGCTATTTGCTATGTGCTCGGCATCGACAACTACGTTCCAATCATCCCAGACCGCTTGAATCACGGAACCACGCTCGTGTGTCAGATGATTCCATTCGTACCCTCTGGCAGAGGCCCACTCTAACATGTGGGAAGTCGTGTCTCTGGCAGGATCAATGGTGATCGAGACGAATTCCACCATATTCGAATGATCCCCCAGATTCTGGTTCACATAGTCTAGGTTGGATGAGATGATCAGACAAACATCTGGACAGGAGGTGTAGATGAATGCGACTACAACGACCCTGCCCTCGAAATCAGATAGTGACACATCATCGCCAAATTGATTCTCAAGCGTGAAGTCAGGAGCCTCAGGTGGGTCTCTGTACTCGGTACCAAGAATCTCCGAATCATCGGAGCCAGAGCATCCGGCCATCAGGAAGCACAACACCACGAGCGCTACCTTGGCTGAATCTCCCATATCCAATCCTCAATAACGAGGATATTTCACTCTTCTTCAACTAGGCTCAATATGTCTTCGAGGACTAGTTCGGGGTTCCAGTCAGTATCCGCCCACCAGACTCTCTGTTCCATATTCTTGTCGACGATGATGGTACCAGTCGTGTGATCGACCCAGTAGTCTAGTGGATGGTGGTTCGTAATGACCTCCCCATCCGGTTGCTGTGTGTCCTTCCCACAACCGTTGTTGTCAACCTCCTCTCCCTCTGGAGTGTCCGGGCAACTGTCGAAACCGTCAGCAACCCCGTCATCGTCAATGTCGGTGTCGTAAGTCGCAAGGCCGACGTCGAAGTTCATCCATACTGGCTCCAAGTCCTCGACACTACCTGTCAGATGCGGCCAACTAAGGCCTCTGACGTCTGCATAGTTGCCCAACACGCTTGAGTTATCCGTCCATGGGTCTACTGTGACCGTGAGGATCTGCACAGAGGTCCCATGCAGATCGCCGAGCTCCTGTGCAATGAAGGCCAGATTAGCGCTAACAACCGGGCATATATCCGGGCATCTGGTGAATAGGAAAGTCACTACGACCACCTGTCCCTCGAATTGCGACATCGTCACGATCTCGCCCTTGTCGTCAATCAGTTGAAACTCGTTCACTGTAATCGGGGGATTGATGTCTTCACCGTAGAATTCGTCAACCTCTCCGTTAGATAGGCATCCTGGCGTTACTAGTAGCGTGAAAG
>CAXEIX010000250.1:0-1940 GCA_963996605.1 uncultured Candidatus Poseidoniales archaeon
GCCCTTGGTACATTCATATCCTCAACTGTCATCCCTACGTTGCAGCCTGAATCATCAGCAGAGCAGGGGACAATCGGAACCTGGTTTCCTGTTGCTGGTGTTTGGTATCCGATCAGGCTCAGAACGAGAATCAATGCGCAAAGCAATCCAACTAACATCGGAAGAACGGAAAGGATTCTGATCATCATTCTAACATTCCTCTCGGTTCAATGTGATTTAACCTGACGCTCCCATGAAAATTTGTAATGCAAGTAATCCAACGAAGATTGCAATCCCGAAGTACATCAAGAAGCTGAATCTCTTCCTTGATTTCTCACGGCGTTCAAACATTTCCTGGCAACTCTCGTCACCACATATCGAAGGCTCGCTATCCAGTGAGATGGGCTTCCAGCAAACGGAACAATGTCTGTGCGGTTCCACTCCAACTCTCGATCGTGACTTGCTGCCCCTCTTCGATGCTGCCGCATGGGCCTGCTTCGCAGTCCTCTTTGCCGCCTTAAGGATGGTATCTTTCCTACTAGTCATTAGGCCCTCACCCTCGTCCCCTCGAAATCTTCCCCATCCAGTGATTTCTTGATTGTTCGAATGTCTCTGCCGTCAAGCACATCCAAAGGCATGCTATGGTCAAATGCCTCGCCTACACCAATCGGGTCGACGACCTGGGATGTCCCCGCCTCTGCGTGTTCCGGCGGCCCCACTATCTCTTGCAATTCACCTAGTGTAAGATCATCGAATGATTCTGCTTCAGGATTATTTCTGGGATCTTGAGAATAGACGCGAGAGACATTAGTCGCAATGACACACTTCTCAGCCCCGCTTTGAATCGCCAATCTAATCGCCACTGCATCGGTAGTGTGCCCGGGCTCAGTCCCCCCCATTACTACGACATCACAATTTTCTAATTCTAGATTCGCTCCTGCTATGCTTTCCGGAATTTTCTTTGATACGGCCAAACCACCTTCTGCGAGGGCCTCTCTGACAATGGTTGCGTTGAGTCTCGTTGCGGCAATTCCTATCCGGTCCAAGTGAGCCACATCTTGAATAAATGGCTTGGCTAATTCTATGCCCTCTCTCGCAGGAGCGCCACCTCCAACAACCAAGGCAATCTTTGACCCAGATTCTACACTTGCTACAATTACTTTGACCAAGCCCTGTAACCAGTTATGCCTCTCATCGACTTCTGGTCTAAGTAAGCTCCCGCCGAGCGCAACAACAACCGTCGCCATCGACCATAGGTTGGCCCCTTGCCTTTCAATACGTATGCTCTGCTGGCGCTGAAGGGTTGAAATGCCGCCTATGATGGCAATTCACGGAGGAGTAGCATGTCTGACGAGATAGCCCAGCAGCAGCGTAGGCTGCGACTCAAGAAGTCACTGGCAGAACTCTCCGGAATGAAGGGCATGGGGACTGAGTTGGTTACTGTCATTATCCCCCCTGACAGAATGATTAGCGATGTTCGGCAACACCTTGGAAATGAGGCTGGACAGGCGGCCAACATCAAGTCAAAATCCACGAAGAAGCATGTTACTGACGCCATAGAATCAGCAATTTCTACAATTAATCGTTACAAGACGCCCGGAGAGGGTGGAATCGCGATTTTCGTAGGTCACGTCATAGTTGGAAATAACAAGACTAGACTGATGTCGACAGTAATTGACGACCCTCCAGAGCCATTCCCGTCATTCAGATACAGGTGTGACTCAACCTTCGAAATCAGCCAGTTGGAAGAGATGCTAATTGATCGAACTTCGTATGCCCTTTTTGTTATTGATAGGTCCGAGGCAGCTTATGGGTTGGCCTCAGGAAAAAGACTCCATTGCCAGGAGCACATCACTTCTCTAGTCCCTTCTAAGCATGGCAGGGGCGGGCAATCCGCACAAAGATTTGAGAGGTTGATTGAGGAGGCGGCTCATAATTTCTTCAAGAAAGCCGCAGAAAGA
>CAXEIX010000251.1:0-1908 GCA_963996605.1 uncultured Candidatus Poseidoniales archaeon
AAGAAGTGGAATCAGGGATTTCTGAGATTTTTCTCATGAAAGAGCGCAAGTGTGACAATAATTCAGAGTCGCACCCGTTATGGATAGTTGAGGAGAGTCCTGGTGCATCGGAAATCTCACCAACAGGACGAAGAATTACTGAACACCATGGAATTTCTAACTCTAGATAATCCTCAGCTTCAGAACTATTCAGAATCTCAATCAGAAATTCTGAGGAGAATGGTGCCCACCAGGAATTGGGGAGATCACGGATGAATAGAGCAATGTCATCTAGATTGTTTTCTCTATTGTCGAAAGAGAAATCGTAGAGCCTAGACCATGTGTTTAGATGGTGACCTTGAGGGAGTTCAGAGCCAACATCTCTGATTCTCATCATCGCCTTGTCAAGGTCTTCTTGAGATTTGTTTTCGAACTCATATAGCCACTTGAGGCCAATAAGGGCTTCGAGAGACTCTCTTGGAGGATCAGAAAGCCAAGCCTCAACAGCCCAACCAAGAATATCTGAATAAGACTCCTTGGGAAGCCATGCTGAGTTCTGGATGAAATGGGAAGCTAGCCAAGCCGCTCCGCTATTTGCATGGGTTGGATCTATTGCAGGCCACGATCTAAGAAGATTGTCTGGATCTGCCCTAAGTATTGAGGTGATAGTTTCTGAGAAAACCTGCTTTACTGATTCTGGAGCTTGGTCTGCAAGTTCTGAAATTCTCTCTATTGGTAGATAATCCAGATCCAAGAGCGCCATCCATTCTGAATCTAATCGCGATGAGACACGTTGCCACCTTTGCCATCTAGTTTCCTTAGGGGACGCGATCCACGCGGCAAGTGGATACCTGGCCTCCATTTGGTTCGCCCATTCTTCATCCCCATGAGGGAATTGTGATAGTGCCGATCTAACTATCGATTCAGAAGGAGGATCGATTTCATGGTGAAATTCATCATTTACTGAGGAGGACCCCAATATTTCCCAAGGAGAGATTGTTGTACTCTCCTCATCTTCGGGGTAATCTAATGTCGAACTACCCTGCTCTTTCATTCTGACTGGAATCATAGGTCCTGAAATTGTTTGAAAGCTCAACCAAGGAAGAGTCCTGATTTTATCGGTTTTCAAGATATCGAAGGAAGAAAAATGATTGGAAATATTATCCATTATTATCAATCTTAGATTTGAATCAGAAGAAATTTGAGACAAAAGTGAATCAGGCAATTTATGCTGAAGTTCGATTACCAGAGGCTTGTCATTCCTACCTATTGACCACCTGATTAGGGACTCTGTGACAGATTTTCCAAGTCCTCTCAAATCGATTGATTTGATATTTGACTCATCGCTTGAGAAGGATCTGCTCCCCCATTCCTTCCTAAATTTCCTAAGTGTTGATTCTGCGACTTTGGTTCTCCTAGAGGTGAAAATTCTATCTCTAAGGGATGCTAATCTCCTACTCCTCTCTGCTTCTGTTAACCTTGGGTGGGCTATCGCAATCCAATAGTCTAGAGCCCCTATCGGATATTTTACCCCCGACATATCCAAACCGCTTAAATCTGCAAGTAGAAGTGAATTTACCCTAGCCGATCTAAGTAGAACAGAGCGGGGTAGTCTCTCCTTAATTACCGCAGCAACTGGCCGAGAAGGCCTGATGTCGGGAGATTTTCGGTGTGGTGAGCCTAGAATCCAGTCACCCCTATGATAAGTAGGCTCATCCAGAGGTGCACGTTGGATTTGATCGGGTTGGGTGAACCAAACCCCAGGGGAAATGATTGGAATGGCATTTGAATCTAGTAGCTTGGCCCTAACTACGCCTATGATTGGGGACTTTTCAGAATAGGCGTCAATACTTCCCGGTCCGGCTAATTCTGGCGGAGATTCTAGTACCTCCACATTCCTACAATCAAACCATCTAGGTGAGCTTTCTG
>CAXEIX010000252.1:0-1908 GCA_963996605.1 uncultured Candidatus Poseidoniales archaeon
GACCAGATGTTCGGATACCACATCTTCTTCAGAAGAGCCGCGATCCCTGTACTCCTTTTTCTGATAGGAATCCTGTCTTACACGTTATTCGACTCGTTCCTCTCTCATCAGAACAACCTCACACTGTCATTCGTCATTGTCGGACTCTCACTGGGGCCGATTCTGAACCTAGAGCGATACATGGGGTCCGTATTGTCTAAGAAATGAGGCTCTCTAGTCACCCGTTCCGCCGAACAAGTCAAATCTTACCTATCGTACGCGTGGTCATGGTAGAGTTCAGTTTGTTTGATTTAATTGGTTTTGGGGATGCAACGGGGGTCGAACTGCTCTTCGCAGCAAGCGCGCTAGTGGGCGGGATTCTGTTCGTCCTCTACTTCTTCCTACTGATGATAGGGGGTATCGCAACCGATGTCTTCGACGGTCTGTTCGGCATAGATGTCGATTTAGGGGCGGATGCCTCGTTCAAGGCACTCACTTTCCAGGGAATCATGGCATTCTTGATGTTCTTCGGCCTTGGTGGGCTCTACGTTCTGAAGTCTGACGGTGGGGCCAGCCTCTCGATACTCGCAGGAGGAATAGCAGGCGGGGCATCGATGTATGCTACGGGAAAACTGTTCGAGCTCTTCGTCACTCTACAGCAGGATGGAACCACTGATCTGGTTGAGGCGATCGGGTCAAAGGGACAGACATACCTGAGGATAGCCAACGATGGAGTGGGGCAGGTCACCGTGGAGGTTAACGGCGCCCAGCGGACATACAATGCAAAGTCAGAGGATGGTGCCGAAATAGCAACCGGCGACTTCATCGAAGTAGTCGATGTTATCGGCGAGGTATTGGTAGTAAAGAGAATCTAATTTATCATTGAGATTTCTTGGCCCCGCTATTTCTGTTAAAGACCATGACGGGTAAGCATTCATAGGTAACCAACCCTTCATCTTGCATGAGTTGAACCAATGGCAACGTCAGCAGATATACTAGGAATAATGATTTTTGCAGTTGTACTGATTCTTGTTGCCGCTGTGATGTTTTTCGCACAGCGATACAAGAGATGTCCACCTGATCAGATAATGGTGATTTATGGTCGTACGGAGAGGACAGCGGACGGACGTCCGAAACCTTCCAAGACCCTGCATGGCGGTGCCGCCCTAGTATGGCCACTGATTCAGGATTTCGCATACATATCTCTGAAGCCGATGACCATCAACATCGACCTAAGGGGCGCTCTGTCCCTACAGAACATCAGGATCAACGTTCCGAGCACCTTCACAATAGGTGTTTCCACTGAGCCTACCATCATGGCCAATGCAGCCGAGCGTCTTCTAGGATTCAAGGTGGAAGACATTGAGGAGATGGCCAAGGAGATAATCTTCGGGCAACTTCGACTAACAGTCGCGACCCTGACAATCGAGCAGATCAACCAGGATCGCGACTCATTCCTAGAGCTGATACAGAAGAACGTCGGACAGGAGATGAGGAAGGTCGGCCTATACCTGATCAACGTCAACATCGCTGACATTACAGACAATGCCGACTACATCGAGAGCATCGGTAAGAAGGCAGCATCCACTGCAGTCGAACAGGCCAGGGTAGATGTCGCGAACGCCGAGAGGGATGGTGCGATCGGTAAGGCAGAGGCAGATCGAACAAAGGACATCCAGGTCGCTAAGAACACAGCAGAGGCCGAGAAGGGGAGAAAGGAGGCAGAGGCGGACCAGCGTGTGTACGTCGAGCAGCAAGAGGCACTGGCCGTGGGTGGTGAGAACGCAGCCCAGGCGGAGATAGCCCGGGCAAACGCTGACCTAGCCGAGGCCGAGGCATCAGCCAAGCAGAGGGCCGACGTGGCCACAGCACAGTCAGAGGCCGCGATTGCTATGGCGACCTACGATGAGGAAGAGCAGAAGCTCAGAG
>CAXEIX010000253.1:0-1888 GCA_963996605.1 uncultured Candidatus Poseidoniales archaeon
TTCTGAAGCACTGTCGATACACAGTTGCTTTATCTCGCCCGCCAGTAATCTGCCGCTTTCATATTCATTCTGAACCTCTTGCAAGGCATTGTCGTCTTTCTCGAAGAAAAATTGCAAGTATTGGAAGGCTACGTCCTTACTCACATTGCCCCCGAGTCTACGATGTTCTTCGACTGTAGGCTGTCCACCGCTAATGGCTCTCTTGACCTTCTTCGTCATTACTTCGATATCGTCGTCCATGAAAATGGTACTTTCTGGCTTAGAAGACGACATCTTATCGCCAGTCATTCCCACTGCGAATCTGTGATAGGTTGAGCATGGGGGCAAGAGTCCCATTCCACCCATCATTCTCTCTGTAGAAAGCAATTTCATTCTAATTCGGAATTTATCTGCGGTTGTTGCACCGGGAATCTCGATCGTACCATGTTTCGGGTTTACTTTAACATCGGAGAATCCAAGTTTCTTGATTGAAGATTCAAGATTGGCCATCATAGACTTTCTTGATGCCATGTCGACTTTCCCTGCTTCGGAAACACCCAATTGAGAGTGATTTCCATCCTGGATGGAGAGAGCCACCGTTAGTCCTCCGGACTTTCGCTGCTTAACGTTAAACCAGTTACTCTTCTGAGTAATATCCCTGGTTAATCTCAGATGGGGGTCCTGATCCACACCGACTGGAACGACAATCGGCCTCAGACCTCCGTACTCATCCATCTGGGGATGAACGATATCCCCTACTTGCACTAGGGGGGCTTGCACATGTGCTAGGTTTGTTTCTCCATTGAAACCGTAGATTGCCTCGAATTCAGAGAGGTTGGTTCGCTGCCCAAGAGTGAAACCCAGTCTCTGAACAGTAGGCCTAGTGCTCTGAAAGTAGACATTTGTTTTGTCTGGATCGAGTCCCAAGGCAGCGTAGTTGAGGACGTATTCCCTAAGGGCAGTATCTCGCCCCACCTCTAGTGAGGTTCCACGCGTTGCAAGTGCCTCCAGATCGGCTACGGCAACTGTTACGTCTGCACCCTGATCCTGGAACCATCTAACTTGCTCGATTACCATGCTATGTCCAAGATGCATTCTCCCACTGGGCATCAACCCAGTAAGGACACCGAATGGATCACCTACACTCATGCAGTCAACCACTACATCGAGATCTCTGTGGCCGAAGACTATGCCTCTGCGATGCAACATCCCGGGATTAGGCAGGGAGCCAGGGTCAACTGAAGACAGCCCGAACTGACTGACAATTCGAGCATAGTCAGTTGATTGCTCGGATGACCATGGATCTATCCTTGCTGCCTTATCCATGTAATGCGGCATGTATTGCACCCAATCAAGGCATCGCTGATTTTTGCAAGAATACTAGCAGACAGTTAGAACGAATAACGCAACCGCTTCCGAGTAGTTATGGCGGCAATACACTGCTTCGGCGTTGGACTAGTAGGTTCCTATGTGGCCAGGAAGCTCGCAGAGTCGGGTTTTACTGTACATGCATACGACCCCCAGCCACATCGTGTCTCGGGTATTCGCGGGATTGAGATTCATAATCTGGAAATTAATGAAGACCCCATTGAAATGATGTTAGAGCTTATTTCCTCGAGCGACGGTATCGCATTCGATCCGGATTTGGACATAGTAGTCAATATGCTGCCGGGTGATATCGGGCATTCAAGCACGACATCACTTGCAGAATTGCCTTGGAGAACTGTCGATCTAAGTTTTAGCGAGTTTACACCAGACAGAGATGATCATAAGGCCAAGGAATACGGTGCAAGCATACTTTGGGATACTGGAATTGCTCCGGGCCTGTCCAATATGCTGCTATCACTGGCCTACGGGGACATGGGGCCCTTGAAGAATGGGGAGGTCAGGGGAGGGGGCAACCCAACTG
>CAXEIX010000254.1:0-1870 GCA_963996605.1 uncultured Candidatus Poseidoniales archaeon
AAGATGTCTTGGATTCCGCATCGGAAAGCCAGATGTTCCCTCCCTCCCCGCCATCTAGGCCCCCTAGCATTTCCTTCAATGCAGCCTCGAGCGAATCCCTCTGCTCAGTAGTAAGAGAATCAGATTGCGCATCCTCGTCTATGCCTGAGATGGAGCATACTGCACTTCCGTACACCCTTCCAAGATTCGCCCTTGAGGCTAGCGTCCTGATCAGAGCATGATCGCTTCCAGCCAGTATCCCATCAAGGGTGACCCTATCCAGATTCCTGGGATCAATTGCCTCCGGAGGTGGGGCGTAAATCTCCCCCTTCTTCAGCGAGCGACTGGCGTACTTGGCATGTGTGAGAGGGCGGATGATAACCCCATCCTCGTCTAGAAGCAATACGTTACCATCTCGGAATAGCTCTATCACGATGCTTAGACGACCTCTGCCATGCTCGAATTCCAATCGAATCACCCTGTCGAAACCGAATTGTTCGACACCGACCAACCTGGAGTTGTTGAGGTGCTTCCTCAGAATCATCGCGAACTGCGAGGGTTGTGTCGGCATCGGTCTATCCCTGTTCGATGCATATGCTCTCAGACCCCTCACGATCACAAGGTCTGTCGACGGCTCTCCCTTCCTGTTCAGACGCAGAACTATCTGTTCGTAATGCGGTTGGTATGCCTTCCTCACTCTCGCACCGACCATGTCCGACATCTCTCGCACAATTCGTGCGATCTCGAAAGAGGACGACTGACTCCGCATGATTCTCGTTATTGTGCGGAACGGCCCCCTTCATCAGGGAATCGATACAGGATATCGGATACTCAAGGGATGGAAGAGTGGAAATCTCCGATCTCACTCAGGACATCCGGCTCATGGGCGTACTGGTTGGAAGGGACCTTGATCATCTTGCAATTAGGAATTGAGTCTGCTAGCCTCTCGACCTTGCCAAAGTCGTGCAGGGTGTCCGATACGGCAGTCATCACCGCGCATGGGACTTCTATGCGCGATAGGTCTTCAGGAAGGCTGTATCCGAGGTTCCATCTAGCGGAGAGGAGCATACGAGGGACGTCTTGAGCTAGCAGAGCTCTGCGATAACGAACCTTCTGACCTTCTTCCTTCGTCCTCCTGTTCACCACCCAGGCAACGAAACCGACCATCTTTCGGAAAGCCACCATGGGCAGCGGCGAGTAGATGATCATCCTAGACCAGAGTGGGAATCTGAAATCCGGATTAGGAGCAAGGAGTACAGAACTCCTGCCATCCAAATCTCCCTTCTCGAACGCATCGATAAGTATGGTCGAGCCAAGGGATGAAGAGTACCAGTCAATACTCTTCTGATTGATGTCCAAGACATCTAGAACCGCTTCGATGTCTCTTGCGTGCCTCTCGATGGAGAAGTCATCCTTTGAAATTCTCCTGTTGAATCTCGAACTGGCCTTCTCTCTAGTCTCGATGTAAATCAGGTGCCTTCTCTTGGCCCATTCCGTCACCAATGGCTTCCATCCCTCGAAGAGGGAACCCCATCCTGGGACCATCACCACGGTCCCTGAATCCGGATCTATTCCTTCTTCTTTCCAGACTAGGACCCTTATCGAGACTCCGACTTCAACCTCTATCCAATGCTCTTTAGCAACCAAACCATCCAAATCCGGTGAACCGCTCCAGAGGTATTCCACGACAAACTGAACAATCGCTTAGATTTCAGCGTTCTGTTTCTACGGGATCACCTTCTTCTCCTCGTGGATCTCCTCCCGCCGGAAGACCTCCTCCTGGATGTACGAACTCTCCTATGGCGTGCCCTCCTACGGAACCTAGGGCCAAATCTCGGCCCCCAGTATCCTCCGCTCTGGCCATAATGTGGTCCTCTGTGATGCCCACCTC
>CAXEIX010000255.1:0-1869 GCA_963996605.1 uncultured Candidatus Poseidoniales archaeon
GACCTCCTGGCCGGGCCTGGAGACCCACCCCCAGCACGAGATAGCATCGAGGCAGATGGACGACTTCGGAGCGATGATCTCGATCGATATGGGTGACTTCGAGACTGCTAGCCGCTTGATGGACGGCCTGTCCATGTGCTCACTGGCGGTGAGTCTCGGCAACGTGGACACCTTGGTGCAGCACCCAGCATCTATGACTCACAGGCTGATGTCGGAGGAGGATAGGCTGGCCGTAGGAATCACCGATGGGATGGTCAGAATATCAGCAGGCATCGAGTCGGCCAAGGACATCATCACCGATTTCGACAGGGCGATCTCCGGACTATGATGCTCGTTCTGGGACTCGTTGCATACCCTGGAGAGTAGTCGTAGTGTGTAGTTTTTACACCTTACTCTGGGACGATGGTCATGCCCAAGCTCAACAAAGGTGACAAAGCGCCAGAAATCTCCCTACCTGCCATCAATGGTTCGACGTTCGAAATGTCATCGATGAAGGGACGGAGGGTTATACTGACTTTCTTCCGATTCTCCTCATGTCCATTTTGCAATATTAGAATTGATAGGATTATCAAGAGATGGGGAGAGTTTCCAGATGATACAGTGATGGTAGGGGTATTCGATGCTCAGATTGAAGAGCTGTCCAGGAGAATGAGTAAGAGGGAGATCCCCTTCACGATAGTGGCAGATGGGGCCTATCGGCATTTCAATGAGAATGGAGTTGAGAAATCCTATGCGCGCTTCATGTGGGGTGCAATGCGTGCTCCGATCACTATGATTATGGCCATGTTGAAGGGGTACATCCCGATGACTCTGTCGATATCGAAAATGTCTACATTACCTGCTGACATCCTGATCGACGAGGAAGGCAAAGTTGTTGATGCGCATTACTGCAAAGACACTGTCGACCATCTTCCCATCGACAGGCTGATCTCCTTCGCCAGTGGGTCATCTTAGAGTCGTTACGAAAACCACGGGTGTTTTCCGAAGTGATTCCGAGGGACCCTGTCTCCGTTTTGAAGGTAATAACGGAATCCAGAGATCACCGAATCGAGATATTTCTTGAGACGCGGTTTAACCCATATCGCATGGGGGATGTATGCGATAAATTTCGGTAGCCTGGCCAATATGTGCGGATATACGGTGATGGTCAATCTTGACTTTCTTTGAGCGAGGGAGGCGATCTCCCATACCACGTAAGATTGTGCCCCGCCCAACTCCCCAATCAAGAGAGTGTATCCGATCCCCTCATCCCATGTCTGGAAGTTCCTGACATAGTCTCGTCCATTCAGGTAAACGAGGCGATCCGAGTGACGACCCTCCTCCCATTGTATTACATCATTGGATTTGCAAAATGGGTGGGATGGGTCGAGGTTCCCCGGCTCGCTGATTGCTCCCCAGAGCTCGTCTGCCCCAGCATCGAAGTCCAGAGAGTGAGAGACAGGTAATCGATCAGTCCAAGCCAACGTCATTGTATCACTGCAAGCAGGTGCCATTTGTACCTTGTATACTATTTCCTAGCTACTTGGCTTGGAGAGGAGGTATCTGAAGTACTGGATCTTGCCAGATTTCAGGGCCTCGTAAATGGGGGTGCCTGGAACTCCTCCGAATGTCTCGAAGCTCTTCCTAAGAGATGCAGGGGAGCTCTTCTGTATCATCTCCCTCCTGCCCTCGTCTATCAAGACCAGCGCATCTACCACATTCTTCGTCACGTCTGATCTGGACTCGATGCTGAAGCCGGTCATGAGGAACTGTTCATGCATCTTCTCCATCGTCCGGGCATCGCGCATATCGGTCCAGCAAAACTTGCCGCCTGGTCTCAGGACCCTAAAGACCTCGCTGAGGAAGTCGGGTATGTTCGCGTAGCAGTGG
>CAXEIX010000256.1:0-1866 GCA_963996605.1 uncultured Candidatus Poseidoniales archaeon
ATCGGTTCAGGGGTGATTATCTGCAGACATATCCAATCGTGGAGATTTTTCATTCGGTTCAGGGAGAGGGATTTCACTGCGGTATCCCTCATGTTTTCATCAGGTTTGGAAACTGCAACCTTAGGTGTGAATGGTGTGACACCGACTTCATGACCTTTGAGGAGATGAGTGTCGACTCCATTGTTGAGGAAGTACTAGGATTTGGATGTGATAGAGTAATTTTCACTGGTGGAGAGCCGGCCATGCAAGACCTTTCTACAATTGGAGGGAGTCTAAAGGAACATGGAATCTCGTTATCAATCGAAACAAATGGGACTATTCCAGTGGATCCAATCATTGACTGGATTTGCGTCAGTCCTAAGGACCAACTATACCCAAATGTGTCAATTAAGCAACGTTCAGGTGACGAATTAAAGGTCGTCTACTGTGGACAGGATATGACAATGTATGACCGATTGAAGGAGGGCTTCACACATCACTTCATCCAACCATGCTATGTGGACACGGACTCAGTAGAGCAGAACGGCAAGAGCTTCCAGATTGTCGAGAGTCTGGTTAAGGATAGTAGTGATTGGAGACTAAGTTTGCAGACGCACAAGTGGATGGGAGTACTATGATTAGGTCCGTGATGTCACTATCTGGTGGTATGGACAGTACCTCCCTGCTACTGCGGCTACTTTCCGAGGGTAGCAAGGTAACATGTCTGACGTATGATTACGGTCAGAAGCACTCCATTGAGATTGATAGATCTAAGGAAAATATTTCATATCTATCAGATAATGGATATCAAGTTGAGCAGGTTATAATCGATCTCAAGTCGGCTATGGGATCCTTTGAATCGGCTCTTACAAAACAAGGAGTCGTTGTGCCTGAGGGGCATTATGAGTCAGAGCAGATGAAGCAGACGGTAGTTCCAAACAGGAATGCGATATTTTCATCTATCCTTTATGGGCACGGATTGAGTAGATCAATTTCTGATGATTGCGACGTTAGAATAGCTCTAGGTGTGCATAGCGGTGACCATGAGATTTACCCAGACTGTAGACCGGAATTCTATGAGTCCCTGGAACGTTCCTTTTCTATCGGCAACTGGGGTAGTGAGAGGGTGTCCTTCTATCTGCCTTACATTTCCGGGGACAAGACAACCATACTCGAAGACGCAATTGTGTCATGTAATCGCCTGAGTCTAGATTTCCACACGGTGTTTTCAAACACCAACACTTCATACAACCCAGATGAACAGGGGCGTAGTTCTGGCAGATCCGGCGCTGACGTAGAGAGGATTCTTGCATTCCACAATATTGGAAGGATTGACCCAGTCGAATATATTGTTGACTGGGCAAGTGTACTAGAGTATGCATTGTCACAGGACAGTGATGGGGGTTTACAGAATGAGTGAAAACCTGCCAAGTTTTGATCCGGACAGTGATAAGGAATGGAAGGATAGGCTCACCGATATCCAGTATCACGTAACTAGGAGAGCTGGGACCGAGCCCCCTAACACTGGCCCCCTGTACATGGAGGAAAGGAAGGGCGACTATCTATGCATTTGCTGCGGGCATCTTCTGTTCACATCTGAGATGAAATACCATTCTGGATGTGGTTGGCCGGCATTCCATACTGAACATCGTGATGCAGGAATTAGAAGGTTAGAGGATAGGGCCTTCGGCATGCTGAGGGTCGAGGTTAGATGCGGCTCTTGCGACGCACACCTAGGGCATGTGTTCGATGACGGGCCTAGGAAGACTGGTGGGGAGAGGTATTGTATCAATTCAGCAAGTATGAACTTCAATCTGGAGGATGATCATGACAACTAGGATCAGAAGATGGGTAGAGACCGATACGGGCCACAGAGTTCCTAACCAC
>CAXEIX010000257.1:0-1858 GCA_963996605.1 uncultured Candidatus Poseidoniales archaeon
GATACCTCGTGGGTCATCTCGCTTGGGACAGTGCCGTTGACAGTCGTGGTGTCCCCGATCACGGACTGCTGGCTGGGGACGGGGATGAACGGGACGGGTGCCCTCGGGAACTCGGATAGGCCGCTGTATCCGAGGTATGAACCCCCGTCTAGGAGGTCCAGGTAGTAGTCGATACTGAGTGCTAGATCCCAGTCTTCTGTGGCTATTGACATGGAGAATGTCACATCTTCCTGGCTAAGCCCCTCTGAGTATATCGAAAGTCCCACTATCCTAGGCGGCAAGCCATGGATCTCGAAGTATATCTCATCCGATCCGCTGGTAGCCCTGGCTACCTGGTATGACTCCAATGCGTCCCCGGTTATCGTCCAACTGAGGTCCGAGAACTGGGAGACGTCATACCTGAATGGTGGCCACCTACCATTGGGGTCCTCTGTCGCCAAGCTCGCAATTTCGTGGAATGGATCCTGATAGTTCGGGACCATATCCCTGCCTTTCATCCAGTGATCCGTAGTCCTGGTGTATGTGTCGGGACCACCGTCCCAGATCTCGTAATGGACAACTGAGATTCCCCCTACAACGACCGAATTGGAGACTAGTCTGAGATTCCTCCCATCGTCCTTCTGCACCTTCCACTGCATCTCTCCGCTGACACCGGATTCTGTGAAGCGGGATAGGGTGCTGATGCTGAGCCTGTCGTACTCATCGGCAAGACTCAGTGCGTCAATCTCGCCAACTTCCTCCAAAATCGAGTTGAATGCGCTGCTGGTGAGGGGGAAGCATGTCCCCTCCGGGCACGGCCTCTCGACCTCCAGGCACCCTGATAGTGCCGGGATGCAGAACAGGAGGGACAGAAGCACGGACCTGAGCACGTCAATGGCTGAATGGTCTTCCAAATAGCCGTTCTCCACTGGATTTGGGGGTGAAACGGTTTGCGTGGCCCCTATATGGGAGTCACGTGGAGCGAATGTCGGGGAGCCAGCCATGAGCGGAGACATCCTAGTCGTCTACAAGAAGAACTTCGAGGAAGTCCACGACAGGTCGTTGGACGAGGTCAGACGAGTCCTAGATGATCTCGTCGGCGAGAGGGGTCTGAACGTCGGCTACACCGCTCGGGAGACCGTGAGGAGGGCTGATTTCGTGGAGCTCGACCTGGTGATTGTGCTGGGCGGCGATGGGACTCTGACTTCAATCGCTCACTCCGTCGACGAGAATACTCCCGTGATGGGGGTAAACAGCCATCCTCGCGTAGAGGGCAATGGGGGTTCATACGGCTTCTACATGGGCAGCGACCCGAGCACGTTCGCCGATGACGTAAGGGCTGCCCTTGACGGCGATGCGATTGTCAACGTCCTACCTCGGCTGCAGGCGGAGATAGAAACCACGAGTGGCAACATCATCAGGTGCGACCCTGCTCTGAATGATCTGCTGGTTGCAAACACCCACCAGTACCAGCCATCCAAGTACAGACTGCAAAGGGGGTCAATCGATTGCATGCAGTACTCATCTGGATGTCTGTTCTCAACTTTCCTCGGCCAAGGGGCGTGGTTCAGGCACGTTGTGGACATCGAGGACACCGACTTCCCCCTCGGCGAGATAGATGATCACTACCTGTTCGCGGCCAGGGACCTCCCCCGACCGTACAGAACCGATGACGGTTCCTACTGGGAGTGGACTAGCGAGTGTACCGCGATGATCAGTGACATGCACAGGGGGTATGTCGTAGGCGATGGGTGGGACGAGACCCACTTCACGAGGGGTGCGACTCTGACCGTCGACATGAGGGGGCCGATCCTGAATCTCCTAACCTTCAGGGAGACCATCCTGGAACGTTTCGAGAAGTGGATTGGATAGTAGAGAC
>CAXEIX010000258.1:0-1854 GCA_963996605.1 uncultured Candidatus Poseidoniales archaeon
GAGTCGTTCTTCATGACGAACGAGTACGACGGGATGTCGGGCTTCACGAGGGAAGACCTCTGGATGGACGCGGACAGGACCAGGGTTCTCCCCTCCGTTCACAAGGAGAGGGTGGACATGGAACTAGCCAAGCGGGCCAAGAAGGAGAAGGCCAAGCGGGAAAGGAAGGCTGCAAAGGCGGAGGCTTGACCATGGTGGACTTCGAGGCGGTGATATTCATCATCGTCTCGGGCGCTGCCGTAGTGGGAGCCCTTGGATGCGTCTTCTCCGCGAGGGTCGCTCACTCCCTCCTATGGCTGATGTTCACCTTCTTCGCTGTCGCAGGAGCGTTCCTGATGGCAAGCGCCGAGATGCTCGCCGCGATCCAGATCCTCGTCTACCTGGGCTCGGTAATGCTAGTGGTCCAATTCGGCGTGATGCTTACACGCAGGAGAATCCAGGACGTCGAGTCCCTCCCGACCCTGAACGCGATCTCAGCAGTCTCGGGCGTGGGCGTCTTCGCATTCATCCTAGTCCTGCTGAGGGGGATGATGGAACACTCAATGTGGGATTCGGGGACATCCACGGCACCTACAACTCTAGCATTCGCAGACGCCATTTTCAATGATTGGACCATGGCCACGATAATCCTCGGATCGTTGCTGGCAATGGCGATGATTGGCGCCTCCTACCTAGTCAGGGACGAGCGGTTAGTCAACCTCCTATGGGACATGGGGGCAGAGGAATGATCGACCCAAGCTGGATAGCAGCCCTAGGCGTCATCCTATTCGGAATCGGACTCCTCGGGACGTTCTTCCACAAGAACGGGATCGTCGTCCTGATGTGCATAGAGCTAATGCTTAACGCGGCAAACCTGAACTTCGTCGCTGCAGCATCCCACTATGGAGATGTTGATGGTTGGGTCTTCACGGCCATAGCCATAGCCATTGCAGCAGCCGAGGTCGCAATCGGGCTCGCGATCCTACTATCCCTCTACAGCACGCAGGGGACGATCTCGCTCGATGCAGCGAGGGAGCTCAGCAACTAGGTGGTAAAATGGGCGATTCAGGAAACGAGTATAGGCTGCTGATGCCACTTATCCCAGCCCTTCTGATCGTCCCGGTTTTGGCGATCGCAGGAGTGGAGTCGGTCGATGCTGCATTCCTAATCGTCCTTGCTCCGTTCATAGCATTCCCAATCATCCTGATCTCAGGCCAGCTGTACAATGGAAAACCAACATGGAAGGAGACGCTGAAGGAGGGAGGGGTGATCGGACTCTCGTCTCTCCTGGTATCCCTCTCTACCGCAGTGTGGATTCTGGTGGACTACCTCCGCGGCGCTCGCGAGATCTCAGAAGACGCCGGTGGGCGGGTAGCAGCGTCTTGGATCGACTGGATCTCGTTCGACGTACTTCACTCAGACTACACCATGAGCTCTGAGAGGATCATCGGAGTGGGCGTCTGGGTCGACTCAGTGACCCTGATGCTCCTCTTCGTAGCAACCTTCCTGTGCTTCCTGATCTGCTGGTTCAGCCTCGGATACATGAACACCGATCCGATCAACGAGGACCGCAACCACCGCTTCTACGCCGAGTTCGTCCTCTTCGCAATGGGGATGTTCGGTATGGTGCTGGCTGACAACTTCCTCTGGCTCTTCATCTTCTGGGAGATCATGGGGCTATGCTCCTACCTGCTGATAGGCTTCTACTTCTGGAAGGAGAGCGCGGCTTATGCGGCAAAGAAGGCGTTCCTTACCACTCGTGTGGGTGACGTTTTCCTGATGGTCGGACTGCTCATCCTCTACGACATCTACGGGTCTCTCGAGTTCTCAGTGATATTCGCAGACCCCTCGATCAACGGAACAGTGGACTCGGAC
>CAXEIX010000259.1:0-1853 GCA_963996605.1 uncultured Candidatus Poseidoniales archaeon
TATTGATGGATCTGTAACCATGTAACCGTGGTATTCGGAGGCATTATCTTCCCTACCCTAGATGATGCCTGCATACACATGGGTATCCCACTAACCCTTCATGACGTATCCATATACTAGGGGCCCCATGATATGGGCAGGATTCACCTTAGACTGCTAAACAGAGGTAATCGACTGGGAACTAGGATGATCTCCTGATTGGCGTTGATAATGAATAAACACTTTGCCGAAGTAAGACAGCCAGAAAAACTCCATGCTCAGAAGTATGTGCTCATGAAAGCCAATTAAGGACTCATTGTAGTTACCATTGAAGAATGAGTTGTAAACCTTCATTTCATAGCAGATCACATAGCTCACGGCGAGCAAGATAATTAATCCAGAAATCATTAGTAGTCTCTTCTCGAACGATGTGTCTGAATCCTTCTCCATTGCAATTGAATGCAATGTTAGTGATCCGAGGATAGGAGTCAATGCAGCAAACAAAAAAGATGTGTAGCTTGCGTCCAGGTGGATGGGTCTGTCGAAAAATCTAGCGAATGAAAGGCTGGCCTCGACCCAGAAACTCCCCGCGATCACCAGCGTCCCCCACATTGGCAACAGAAATAGAGAGGGAAGTCTTCCCAACCCGCTTCCATTGCGATATGCCTCAAATAATGAGTAAGATGCAGACAAACCTATCACGATAAGCAGAAATGTCAGCCCCCAAGCACCTAGCGCGTTCAGATAAGAAGGAGTCGTCACCACATCTAATATTGGTATCATCAGAATAGATAAAGCTACGATAGTGAACAGCCCAATTAATTTGTATTGACTGAAATCCCGAGAATCGTCTTTTTCCCATCTTCTCCATCCTTCTGCCAAGGCCACAAGTGCACCAAAGTTGGCTATACTAAACCCAATTGGAATTAGTGTTCGGATTGGCTGATAGTATACCAGGACGCTGACGGTAGTGTACTGACTTAGAGAGTGGGTCCAAGCACCAAATTGTCCGTCTGGAATGACGAATCCGCCTATAAAGACCGAAAACCAAAGCGTCCCTATACCAATCATTCCGGAATAATATGGTGTGGAGATAACCCAGCTTCTAAAATTCCCCCTTGAGAACTTAACTAGAAGAAAAGCGGCGATAGATAATACCGCCCAGACTAAAAATGTGATAATCCACATTTCGAGAATCTCTGGAGACTCTGGATCCAATGTCCTGGACGGGGACATGCAAATTTCTTTACTGCAATTTTCTACAGGCCCGTAATCAAATATCCCCATTTTCAAGCCTCTTGAGTTTTTTATCATCCATCAATTCACAGGCAAGTTTAGACTTTTACAGCACCAAACTGAGGTTTGACATGTTGGCTGAATGGGTCCTGCAGTTTATAATTGACATATATGGAGTATTTATTTTAGCATACGGTACCCTGTATTACGCATAGTCATAGAGGGACCCCCATACTGACAGGCATGGGAGACAGGAAGTGCGAATTCGATGGCTGCAATGCATTGGAGTTTAGGACATCCGGCTATTGCTTACGGCATAAGGATGGGCGAGCCGAAATCGAGCCCGACATCAGGAAGCCCGACATCAGGAAGCCCGACATCAGGGAACTCTCCGTCAAGGGATTTTTTGACTTCATGTCGAAACTACTCGGGATCACAATAGTCGCACTCATCTTCGCCTCTATCTTTTTCCCGATTCATGCTTTCGTATTCGCTACAAATCTGGCAAATCTATTTGCAGGTACCTCAAACGGTGACGAGCCGCTGATGTTGAGTCCTATCTTCTGCATTATCCCTGTTCTTCTCGCGAATCTTGTTGCTTTGGTAATCGGAAAATTTCTGAAGAAATAAACCCACTA
>CAXEIX010000260.1:0-1808 GCA_963996605.1 uncultured Candidatus Poseidoniales archaeon
AGATTGTAGTGACCTGCTCGTTCTCCTCGGCGTTGGCGATCGAGGCGAGCTGCCCCCCCATTGACATGGCACGATGGTCGTGCTCGTTCCATGTCATCTCCTCTGGAATGAACTTGTACCTGCTCTGAGGAATTTGGTCATTATCGTCAGATCCACTCCCTCCTGCCATGATACTCGACAACGATCCCCCTCTATGACGTATCTGGCATATTCGATACCCATTGTGTTTTACGCGCCACTCATTACGGACACATGTACCGGTTCTGCATGATCATCGTTCTCGGGCATTCAATGGGGTGATTAAATATCAAATTTTGAATCTTTAGGTTTATGCAATGATATACTTAAAGCCATAAAAAATGAAGGTTATCACAGACCCACGCCAGTACAAGAACTCGCCATACCTTTACTGATAGGGGGAAGGGATGTGCTGGGAGTGGCACAAACTGGAACAGGAAAGACTGCCGCCTTTGCTCTTCCAGTACTAGAAAAATTATCATTTAGTAAATCTCCGGGAAAACGAAATATTAGGGCACTGATTCTATCACCTACCAGAGAATTAGCAGCACAAATCGATCAACGCTTCTACGTGTATAGCAAATATGTGGATATTCGACATATGGTCATATTTGGGGGAGTTGGCCAAAAACCACAAGTTCAATCATTAAGAAAGGGTATAGATGTACTAGTTGCTACACCAGGTAGGCTTCTCGATCTAATACAGCAAGGCTACGTTAACCTTGATTATGTGGAATTCTTTGTTCTAGATGAAGCAGATCGGATGCTCGATATGGGATTCATAAGAGACATCAAGAAAATATTAAAAATTCTCCCTAAGAATAGGCAAAATTTACTTTTTAGTGCCACAATGCCGTCTAAAATAGCGGATTTGGCCAATTCATTTCTAAATAATGCTGAGATGGTTGACTTGAGTCCCAAGGAAATCACAGTGGAGAGAATAGACCAAGCAATATTATTCGTCCGTAAAGAAGACAAAATAAAATTAATTATAGACATTATAAAAGATAATCAAGTTGAGAGGGGCATTATTTTTACTCGTACAAAACATGGAGCAAATAGACTAGTGAAAAAACTCGATAGGGCCAACATATCCGCTTTAGCAATTCATGGGAATAAGAGTCAAGGTGCCCGTACCCGGGCACTCTCGCAATTCAAGAATGGTAGTACGCCACTACTCGTCGCCACAGATATTGCTAGTAGGGGCATCGATGTTGATGATGTCTCCCATGTATTCAATTATGACTTACCTAATGAGCCTGAAAGTTACGTTCATCGTATTGGAAGAACTGCACGAGCAGGTAAAGGTGGCACTGCATATGCATTTTGTGATGATAGCGAAAGTGGTTATTTAGTAGGCATCGAAAGGCTGATCGGGAAGAAAATAACAGTCATCGATGATCATCCTTATCACTTTACTAAAGCGATACCAAAGCCGAATCAAAAGCCAGGGAAGATAAAAAATAGTAAAAATTCTAGTAATTCTGGCAATAATAAAAACGCTCGTCATAGAACAAGAAGAAGGAGAAGGAGAAAAAATAATTCCCCATGAATGTCTTGAATAAAGTGTTCAGTGCCCCCTGTAGTTGGTATCATCATCCCTGGGGGAGATAGTGCCTCCGAGTATCACGGTCACTTTGTGACTTATCCATAATAATGGGCTCACCAATAACCCATTACCTTGGATACTATAATTGCAGTCAAGCCTATGCCAATTTGGATTCCATGCGGGCCCAAAAGGAATCCTTTGATGCCTTCTACAAACAAGCTGGTTAGACTCATTGAAGACT
>CAXEIX010000261.1:0-1807 GCA_963996605.1 uncultured Candidatus Poseidoniales archaeon
CTGACAGGCCTGTGTCGGCTCCCAGTACGGCTAGTCCGTTCACCCTGCCGACCCTCGTTCCCTCGTTCACTAGCATGGCGTACTCCGATTGCCTCTCCAGGTACCTATCTGCGACTTGCTGCTCCAGAGGCTTTGCGATCGCCCTTGCTCTGACGACGTGCTTGGAATGTGTGAGTGGCGAGGATTCCTCGGCGGCCAAGTCGCCTGCGATTCGTACGAGGCCACCAAGTTCTCGGAGCCTGAGTGAAAGCTTGCCCCTCCTGCCGCTCCTCCTCTGTGCCTCCTTGAGGACTAGGGATATCGCTTGCTTGTCGAAGTGGGGTATTGGCCTGCCAGTGCCCTTGGACATCTCGTTCCCGACCTCCTGTGCGATGAACCGGATCAGTCTGCGCCTGTTCCTCTCCGTATCCTTCATGTCCGTATTGACGTAAACCTCGTATCCGTAACCCCTGATCCTGCTCCTCAATGCCGGATGCATGTTCTGGATGCTATCGAGGTTCCCGGCTGCGACCAATATGAAGTCCGTCGGAACTGGCTCGGACTTCGTCAGGGCCCCCGAGGACCTCTCCGAGCGCCCGCTGATGGAAAGCTCCCTCTCCTGCATGGCTACTAGAAGCGCCTGCTGCTCCTCCATCCTTAGCATCCTGATCTCATCAATGTAGAGTACTCCCTTGTTGGCCCTGTGGACCGCTCCGGGCTCTACTCGCTCGTGAGCCGGGGTTGCGAGATCGGCACCGGACTGGAACGGGTCGTGCCTTACGTCTCCCAGTAGGGCTCCAGCGAGGGTCCCGGTTGCGTCGATGAATGGGGGCTCGTCGCTCCTCTCATGCTTGATCAGCAGCTTCGGGATGTTGGACTCGTCGCCTGCTGTGAGCCTGGTCCTCAGGAAGAAGTAGCCGAACACAAGTATGAACGAGCCGAAGATGAATGTGAGGATCTCCCCCGACGAGATGGTCGCCAGAAGTAGCGCTGCGCCGACGACGAGGGCGATGAAGAGGAGGGTCCTGTTGGTTCTCTCCCTCTGCTGCCTCACATGGGCCCTGCGCTCTGCGATGAGCCTGGACCCCCTGCCTGCTGGGACCGTGCGAACCTTCGGCTCGTTCTCGTCCTCGAGGTTTCTGTATACCAAAATGTCCTCAAGCTGCTCGGGCGGGAGGAACTCTGTCATCGAGCGAGCGAGCATTGACTTTCCTGTGCCTGGCTCCCCTACCATGATCATGTGACGCCTCTGCTCGGAGGCCTTCCTGACTACGATCGAGGCTGCTTCCTGGCCAATCACCTGATCGACCAGTTTTGGGGGTATTGGGACCTGTCCCGTGGACTCGATGTCCAATCCCTCTATCCACTCATCCACGGGAGTCTCGCATACTGGGTCGGAGTCGTCGGAGACGCCGAAAGCGGAGCCTTCTTCCCAAGAGTCGAGTGGATCCTTTTCCGATTCCTGGGCTTCTGCATCCGGCTGGTCCTGTTCGGTCATGGCTATCCCTCGGGGACTTTCCTGCTAGTAGCACCTTCTTGAAGGTGCGTTTGCGCGGTCTGTGTCATTCTGCCCTAGTTCTGTCTCTCTAGGTACTGCTCGCCATAGTACTTCCATTGCTCAATGGTCCACCCGGAGGGAAGTCCACCCTCGGGCAGTGGGGGGTGGATTTCTTCCTGTTGCTCGAAGTCAACCGTCTCCTCCTGTTGGGGTTGGCTAATGTGCTGAGGTGGCGAATAGGGGGGTTTGGACTCCTCCTCTCTGCTCCCTCCGATCGCCCCTGAGAAGTACAGACCGGCCATCGTCCCTCCGCCGATAAAGACCATCAAG
>CAXEIX010000262.1:0-1800 GCA_963996605.1 uncultured Candidatus Poseidoniales archaeon
CAGATAGGGCAGACACATGGGGCATTGTGACTTACGATGTTCTCGAGTCACTTTCTGATAGCGATCCCGAAGCGGGTGTGAAAATGATAGACGGGCGAGAGTATCTGAGGAGCGATGTTGCCCCGCCCCCTTGGAGTGCCGACATAGCAGCATTCAGAATCCTGGAAGCCAGTGAAATTCCTGATGGTTATGTGTTCGGTTGGGAATTCAGAGCACCAGCGATCGACATGCATTATTACATGCCATGGCTAAAGAACAGGTTCGAAGATCTCGGAGGGACGTTCGAGGAAGGATTCGTAGAAGATCTTGGATCCCTGGGGGGTGACGTAGTGGTAAATTGCGTAGGCTTGGGGGCAAGAGAGCTCTGCGACGATCAAGAAGTCAAACCAGCGAGAGGACAGATAATCTTCATCGAGCAGGACCCTGGAATTGGTCATTTTGATCAACAGCCGGAGACCTTGACATACACAATTCCCAGGACTAACGTCACAGTTCTTGGGGGGACGGCCCAGGTTGGCGATTGGGGACTAGAAATCAGGGACGAGGACAATGATCTGATACTAAGTAAGGTGGAGGCAATTTGGCCCGAACTGGATAGAAGCAAGATCGTCGGGGGGACTGTGGGCCTGAGGCCATCTCGAACCGAAGTTCGTCTTGAAGAGGAGTTTATCGGCGATACTAGGGTCATTCACAACTATGGTCACGGGGGTGCTGGCGTCACCCTTTCTTGGGGCTGTGCAGATGAGGTAGCTTCAATTGTTAATGATAAGAGCAAATAGCGATGTCGGAAGAAATACTCGACATTGTTGATGAGATGGACCTAGTCATAGGAAGTGCGACTAGAGGAGAAGTTCACAGTTCGGGACTCTTGCATCGGTCGGCACATCTGCTAGTTTTCGATGGAAATGGGATGGTTATCTTACAGAAACGCTCTATGATGAAGGACACATTTCCCGGGACTTGGGATTCCTCAGTTTCAGGACATGTCGATAGTGGCGAGGAGTACGATGACTGCATCATCAGAGAAACAATGGAAGAAATTGGCTTCTCCCTGAGTATGGTGCCAGAAAAAATGTTCAAGATCGATGCCTGCGAGGAGACTGGGAATGAGTTCTCATGGGTTTATCGAATTTTTTGTAAGGGGCCATTTATGCCAAATGAGGAAGAGATTTCAGAACTGAAGTGGTTCTCATTTAATGATGTAAATCGGGCACTTTCTGCGAATAGCGAGTTTTTCTCTCCCGCGTTCTCTCTGATTTGGAAGATTATGCAAGATAACAGACATCTCGAATCTAGTTAGCTGTAGGACCCCTTGGTCGTGGAAATTACCACTGCACCGATTTTGTAGGGATCAGCATTCGATGCTGGCCTCCTATCTTCGAGGCGCCCCTTCCATCCATCTTCGATTGTCCCAATAGGTATTCGAATTGAAGCACCCCGATCAGAGACCCCATATGAGAATTGATCTATCGACTGCGTTTCATGCAACCCTGTCAGTCGCTGTTCATTATGAGCGCCATATACTGACATATGGGATTCAATATTTCTCCCGAAGGCTTCGCAGATACTGGTGAGAAGCGCCTCTCCCCCCTCATCTCTCATCATACCATCGCTGAAATTAACGTGCATTCCAGAACCATTCCAGTCCCCTTTAATTGGTTTAGGATGATATTCGATGTAGTATCCATAATTCTCTGTCAATCTATCTAGTAGGTATCTAGCCACCCATAGCTCATCTCCCGCTTGCTTAGCACCCTTAGCAAAAATCTGAAACTCCCATTGGCCGCAAGCAACTTCCTG
>CAXEIX010000263.1:0-1800 GCA_963996605.1 uncultured Candidatus Poseidoniales archaeon
TAGGCAATATGATGGTGATGTAGCAAAGCCTATTTTCAACAGTAGGTAGTAGTAGTACATGGGCGAAAGGAAATGCGCTTTCGAGGGTTGCAATGCCCTGGAGTTTAGGACATCTGGGTATTGCCTCCGACATAAGGGAGGTTTGCCCTGCGAGAAAACTCGTTATTCCGAAACTCCCGAGAAGCCGGGCCCAGAACCGGTAACCATAACCGATCCTTTGCTGATACCCAAGATTGCTTTGGGATATGTTCCATTTGTCTGGTTTATGTTACTGCTCATGTCGAATTCAGATGGGTTCACCAGTTACTATTACTTCATCTACAGTGGTATGTGTCTACTCTTTCTACTGCCACTCTACGCGGTCTATCTAGTCTGGCTCACTTGGCAACGATTCAAAGATGGGACACTCACCTTGTATGTTTTCATATTCCATATTTTCTCGTTTATGGTCCCATTTACCTGGTTTCTGTTTTTTGCAACATTTAGCGGCTCTCCGGCATGAGCCCCTCGTTTACGCCCATGTAATCCCGGGTACGGAAGTAGATGCAGGCGTCAAGAAGGGATACCCTAGTTTATGCATACGAAATACAGGGGTACAGAAGTAGAAGAATAGAATTACACTTTCTCTTGTTTCCTCTCTTCTTCATAGGCATCAGCAACCTTGCCAGCCGTACGAAGAAACATCTTTTTCAAACCATCGAAGTTAAGATATATTATCCCACCAACTGTCAAGAAAACACCTCCAATTATTGTAAAAATACCTCCAATGTAGAGTCCAACTCTAGGCTCGGTATCCTCAAAGGTTGCAAATCCGGTTTGTACCATGATAATCCCAGCAATGAGTACAAGTATTCCAGATATTATCAATGAGAATGAGATGATTTTTGTCTTCGTTGTTTTTGTCATACTATCCATTCCCTATACTATCTCAACTGTCCCTACAAAAAATACTACTTAGTAATCTCTGAAGTATATCATAATCGGTCTAAGGTATGTACCCATATTGATGGATCTGTAACCATGTAACCGTGGTATTCGGAGGCATTATCTTCCCTAGGGTCTGACTCGACCCACTGAAAGCCCATAGATTCATGACACCAGTTTCTTCCGTATGGAACAGAGATGTCTGAGCAGTCTATGTTTCAACTTGGGCTGAACACCTTTGGTGATGTAACAAGAGGTTCAGATGGACAATTCGAGGAGCATCATGCAGTTCTGAGAAACGTAGTTGAGGAAGCAGTTCTAGCGGATAAACTGGGTTTGGATTTCTTCGGTGTCGGAGAGCATCATAGAGATGATTTCGCAATCACTGCTCCAGAGGTCGTTCTCGGAGCAATCGCCAGTAGAACTGAGAGGATTCGTCTAGGAACAGCCGTTACAGTACTGAATTCAGACGATCCGATTAGAGTCTACGAAAGATTCGCAACACTGGACGCGCTCTCAAATGGCAGAGCTGAAGTAATTCTGGGCCGTGGCTCCTTTACCGAGTCATTCCCCCTTTTCGGATTCAGGATGGAAGATTATGAAAGGCTCTTTGAAGAGAAATTAGAAATATTCTCTTTACTGAGAAATGAGGATGAATTCGATTGGAAGGGGACAATTCGCACCCCCCTTCTCAAGCAACGAGTTTACCCGACTACAGAACGAGGGGGCCTCCGGTCTTGGATAGGTGTTGGAGGAAGTCCCGAATCTGTTGTTCGTGCGGCAAGACATGGAATCCCCCTATGCCTTGCTATCATAGGAGGTCAACCATCTCGCTTCACATCTTTTGTTGATCTCTATCACAGAGCACTGACTCAG
>CAXEIX010000264.1:0-1787 GCA_963996605.1 uncultured Candidatus Poseidoniales archaeon
CTCCGGGGAATTCCTGATGACTGGGGTGCGATGGTAGCTGGTCGGCTGGAAGTCCCTGCGTCAGTGCGGTCTCGACCCGTAGTAGGGTATCTGCGACTGGGTCCTCCCCAAGATCGTATCCTACGTCCTCCCAGAGGGTGCCATACTCGATTACCGTCCATCCCGTCTGGTTCACAACCTCCCTGAGAGGCGCCCAGAATTCGTGGAAGTCGAGTGAAACCACGTTAGTACAGAGGGAGAGTGTAGAGTCGGCTATTGTAGCCTCTTCATTCGAGAGTGTATGGCCCTCGATACGATCATCCCTGATTGCCTCGATGGCTGCCCTGGGCCGTGATAGCTCGTGAGGGATCTGGCTCATGTCCACCTCGTTGTATCCCCAAGCGCTGGAGATGAAGAGTCCTGTCTCATTGGCTATCTTGTTGGCTGGATAGTTGTGGGCCAAGTCAGTGTTGGAGTATGACCAGTACCAAGCGTGCCCCCCCATTATCACCCCACCTCCACCTAGGAGGAAGGAGACTATGTTCTGGTTGTCATCGTCGTCATGGCCGTTCCAGAACTCGTCAAGCAAGCAGTCCAGACCGGACAGGTTATCCGGAGAAACCGAGGTTTGCACCGTGTGTCCTTGCGACTCCAAGTCGTCTTGGAATCCATCGAAACCGGCACCATAGGCAAGGCCGACAACTGCATTGGCCCCGCAGGCCCACTCAACCGCTCTGAGTGAGAATGCGGCCTCTTCGACTCCACCACTCCCGTAAACCCAGCTCTCATGCCCATAACCAAGGATGCGCCCCTTGCCTGCGTGACTGGCGGAGATCACTGGGATTTCAGAGGTGTATCCCCCCTCGGCGAAAGCCACAGGGAAGGACCACTCGCCTATCGGAAGAACGGGTGACGGCCAGCCCCCCCAGCTGGTCTGACCCATCCCCCGGAGCAGATATTCCTGGTCTGCTGCGATGTCATGGACTGCAAGCCAAATGCTGCTGGAGGAGCTCCCCCCAGTGTTGTTTGCCCATAGTCTGTACTCGGACCAATCTGTGCCCTGGTCGGGGGTTCCGGAGATAGTCCCGGAATCCGAAATTGAGAGTCCCGAGGGAAGGAGCGGCTCGACCTCCCAGGTATCTATGGAGGGGCCCGAGTATTGGGGCTGGATGGATATGCTCTCATTTGAGGCGAGTGCGAACTCGTCATCAGACCATGTCACGGCCTGGGGTGGGAGGTCGATGATGTGGAAAGATACCTGTGCCGAGTCTCCCCCTGCTGAATTGTTCGCCCATATCGTGTGGTAGGATGTTTCCTGCAACTCGGTCGCGACGCCTGAAATCACACCATCCTCCTGACTAAGTGAGAATCCAGACGGGAGTGACGGCGTGGCCAGCCAGATTGTTGGGGCCCCACCTCCCCATGAGGGCGTCACTAAGCCGATGTCATCCCCGATTGAAAGGTGAAAAGTAACTTGCTCGTATTCGAGTTCCCAGACTGGCAGATCGATAACCTCGATGTAAATGGTGGACTGAGTGGTCCCGCCCGAGTTCTCGGCGGTAATCGTGTATCCAGTGGCTTCCTGCAGCACGTCGGGGGAACCCGAGATTACGCCTGAATCACTTAGTGAGAGGCCTGCTGTAAGACTCGGAGCTATCTGCCAGGACGTGATCTCCCCTCCACTGGTGCTGGGAGAAATCAAGATTGGCTGCCCTAGTGAGAACGTGAAGTGAGACGAACCGTAATCGATTGACTCGGGCGATGGATGAGTGGTTACTATCCGCAGAGTGGATGAGACCTCCCCTGCG
>CAXEIX010000265.1:0-1764 GCA_963996605.1 uncultured Candidatus Poseidoniales archaeon
TCGGGTGTCCATTATGAGCAAACTAGTTCGGTGGAAGAATGAAGGTCGCGATTTTAGCTTCTGGGGGCAAGGACTCAGCATATGCATCTTGGTGGGCAGGACTTCAGGGGTGGGATGTTGTTTCAATGGTAACCGTACTGGTTAGGGGGGAAGACTCGATGATGTTCCAATTGCAGAATTCATGGATTGCTGGACTTCAGGCCGCCTCCATTGGAACCTCATGGAAACCTGTTTTTTCGGATGGCGAAGAGGAAAAGGAGATTAGCGATCTGGAACTCTCTTTGAGGGGCAAAATGGATGTCTCTCTCTCGATTGAGGATGTGTTGCCGAAAGGAGTAGAGGTGCCGGAAGATCTTGAGATTCACAGCGGGCCGTTAGAAATTGATGGCCTGGTTGTGGGGGCTCTTCGGTCCGACTACCAGAAGACGAGAATAGAAAGAATGTGTGAAAGGCTGGGAATTAGATCTTTTTGTCCCCTTTGGCACAATGATCAAGCCAATCACATGGAGTCATTAGTTGAGCATGGTTTTCAAGTAGTATTCACCTCAGTTTCAACCGAGGGAATGGATGAAGGATGGCTTGGTAGAGAACTAGACGAGGAGTCTTTGGGGATACTGAAAGAGGCTTCCAGTAAATACAGATTCAACCTTGATGGCGAGGGAGGAGAATTCGAGACCATTGTTACAGGAGCACCTCACATGAAAAGGAAGATCATGATAGACGGCGAAGTTATTTGGCAAGGGCAAAGAGGTGTCTTGGAACTCAAATCTTGCAGGCTTACCTGAAATCGCTAGACTCAAACAGGAGGCCCCGGTCGGGAGTCTCGTAGTTATGCCAGTTTCCCCCTTGGATTACAGGTATGGAAGGGACGTTTCCAAGGAAATCTGGTCGCGAGAAGGGAGGCATGCCCGTTCTTTGGAAGTGGAGAGGGCATTGATCTGGGCCCACAGCAAGATGGGCCGAGTTTCGCCGGAAGACTACGATGCGATTGCAGAAATTGCGGATCCAGGCATTGTTACAGCCGATCGGGTAGATGAGCTCGAGGCGGAGACTAAACATGACATTATGGCACTAACCAAGGCTATGGCTGAAGCCGCTGGCGAAGCCGGATGGTGCGTCCACCTTGGGGCAACAAGCAATGATATTGTTGACTCAGCGGTGGCCTTACAGATCAAAGACAGCATTTCGTTGCAGGAGAAATCGACCATCAAGCTGATTGAGACTTTGTGTGAAATAGCCGAGAGGGAAAAGGATACTGTGATGCTGGGTAGAACCCACGGACAGGCGGCTGTTCCAATTACGTTCGGATTGAAGGTCGCAGTGTGGATCGATGAAATGAGGCGCCATCTGGAGAGATTGAGGGAGTTACGCCCTCGATGCATAACGGGGAAATTCCTAGGCGCGGTGGGTACTGGTGCAGCACAGGGGGAAAGAGCGCTCGAATTGCAGGACTTAGTGCTAGAGGAGCTTGGTTTGGAGGTTCCTGTTGCTACGACCCAGGTAGTTGGAAGGGATCGGTACATAGAATGGGTAGGATGGATGGCAAATGTTGCAACCACCATAGAGAAGATTCTGCAAGAAATTAGGAATCTTCAGAGGACTGAGATAGGAGAGGTTGCAGAGGCTTTCGATTCAAAGAAACAAGTGGGCTCATCGACTATGGCTCACAAGAAGAATCCCATTACAGCTGAGAATGCGTGCGGTCTAGCGAGAATCGTGCGATCAATGATTATCCCCTCTTACGAAAATGCTCTTCTTTGGCAT
>CAXEIX010000266.1:0-1758 GCA_963996605.1 uncultured Candidatus Poseidoniales archaeon
AACCTATCCTTTCTACCCTATCTATGATACAAGCCAGATCTGAAGTGCTGTAGTTGTAGCCACCATCAGCCTTCCTGATAATCATCGGAAGTGGGTCTCCTTCGCGATTGACCCATCCGCCCGGAAATACAACGTCTGCACCCTCACTCTGCTCCAGAATTCCGACCTCATTGAGGCGTTCAACGACCTTTGGAAGCAAGTCCCGATAGCTAGACTCGCCCCTGATGTCTTCATCGGTAAGTAGGACTCCGAGCATTGAATAAACCTCGTTGAAGTATCTCATTGACTCATCGACTAGTACTCTCCAGAGCCGTAGTGTCTCCGAATCCCCCCCTTGGAGAAGAACGACCCTTCTTCTCGAGCGGTCGGCAAATTCATCATCAGATACGAATTTCGCCCTAGCCTGTTTGTAGAAAGAATCCAGATCCCCCACTCCCAATTCACTTGCCGCCTGATCCTCACCGAGATCTAGAAGGTGCTCGATCAACATCCCAAATGGAGTGCCCCAGTCTCCTACGTGATTCTCTCGAATCACCCGATGCCCCTTGAATTCGAGCATTCTGACAATTGAATCCCCTATCACCGTTGATCTTAGGTGACCAACGTGCATCTCCTTGGCTACATTTGGAGCGGAGTAGTCGACGGCAAATGTAAGTGGCTTTTCAGACTCGATGCCTAATCTCGGATCAGAGAGGAGAAGCGAAAGTGATTTTGAAAGCCATTCTGGTTTTGCACTAATGTTGACGAATCCACTAATTGATGAGACAGTTGCTATCGGGGCTAAATCTTCTTTGACGAGTAAACAAATCTGCTCTGCTATATCCTGAGGGGATTTTCTCAACCTACTAGCAAGAGAATGACAGGGGAGGGCGATGTCGCCATGATCCTCGACGGTTGCCCTTCCGATTAGTGGAAGCCAAACTGAATCATCCACCTCCAGCGATTTCATGGCTTTGGAGAAGGTTGGGGTCATCTCATTAATCAGATCTCTAATCCAAATCACCTCACGAAATAGGGTACCTCAATAATGCGGCGATTCCGCCGAAGGCCGTATTGAGAGTCGAGCCCTCCTCGGTGTCCAGTGAGATTAGTCGGACCTTTGCGGAAGTGTGTCCAGCCAATATTGTTAGTTCATCGATGAGATCCATTGAATTATCCTCGTCCTCCACGACCTTATCTGATTTGCACTCAGGGCAAGATGGGTTATCGTTAGACTTTTCATGAGTCCTTACCCACTCACTCTTGCAAGCCTTACAGAACCATGTGATCCTCCTCTTTGTTAATGCCTCTGAGAGGAGCAGGGTCGAAACGGCACCTTGGTCCAATGCGGAACGAATCATCATCTCCCCATAAGTTGCCTTTGGGTTTGACTTCATCACCTCCTGCAAGAATTCATCGACGATTCTTCGTTCGACGTCCAGCTCTATCTGGTCCATTGTAGATCCAGCACGTTGAATCAACTCCCTTAGGCCACTTTCGTTAGAATATCCAACATCAAAGAACGGTTCTGCGATGAGTTTCTTTATCTCGTGATGGAAGTAGTCATTCTTCACGACGAAGTCCTTTGTCGCACCTGGTCCCCCAATTATCACGCCCTTCAAATCCTGTACCATGGGGAGCCAGTAGTTTGAGGCTCTTTCTGCGGCTTTCTTGAAGAAATTATGAGCAGCCTCCTCAATCAACCTCTCGAATCTTTGTGCAGATTGCCCGCCCCTGTCATGCTTAGAAGGGACAAGAGAAGTGATGTGCTCCTGGCAA
>CAXEIX010000267.1:0-1757 GCA_963996605.1 uncultured Candidatus Poseidoniales archaeon
AAGGGCACTCAAACCACTAGTGGAAGATGCGGGATGTATCCTATGGAATGGCCCAGCATCGTACTTCGAACTTCCAGAATTTGCCTTTGGAACAATCGAGATCCTCAACATGTGCACCGAAACTGATGCCATGACAATTATCGGAGGGGGGCACACAAGTGCGTTGGTGAATAGCCGAGGGGCCGCTAATCTAGTCTCTCACAACAGTACAGGTGGAGGCTCAACCATGAGTTTCCTCTCTGGAGAACCAATGCCCGTGATCGCGTCCTTGAAAGACTCCTACAGGAAGCACATCGGTGACTTAGAGAGACTGGGACTGGCATAATGGTGGAGCCACTGGGGAGATTCGAACTCCCGGCCTTCTGATTACGAATCAGACGCTCTACCGGGCTAAGCTACAGTGGCAGCGAAGCGCCCACCTTAGGTTCTGCAATAAGAGAATCGGTATGGCCGAGAATTGGTACCGAGCGGCTCATTTCAGCTTGTCAATGTCGGCGAGATGACCTATTCTTTCTTCCACGTCCACTAGAATCTCTTTCAGAGATGAACGATCCTTGGCCTCCGCCCTCATCACCAAAATAGGCTCTGTGTTACTCGGACGACAGAGGAACCAACCTCGCTCGTACCTTACTCTGACTCCATCGACTTCTGAGTATTCCATATCTGCATATGCTTGCTTTATGGCCGACATCACCGAATTCCTTTCTCCGACCAGTGGGACCTTACCCTCGTCAGTTGAGGGATACTCAGGCATGAACCCGAATCTTTCTGAGAAATTGACTCCCCCATCGTCTGGAGATTGATCCCTACTTACAATTTCCAATAGTCTAGCGGCATTGTATATGCTGTCATCAAAACCATCCCAGCAGTCATTCATGAAGAAGTGACCAGACATCTCTCCTGCCATTGGGGAACCGGGATTGGCCCTCAATTCCATCTTCATGAAAGTATGACCAGTCCTGACCATCTTGGGAATCCCTCCGAATCCGAGAATTGCCTCCTCCAAAGCCATACTGCACTTGACATCAAAGAAGATGGTCCTCTCTTCATCTGATGCACCACTCTCGATACTTTCCAGTACGTCTTTGGCAAATATCCCCATCAACCTATCAGGATGAATAAAGCTACCATTTTCGTCTACCACTCCCAAGCGATCCCCATCTCCATCCATCCCAATTCCGAATTCTGCACTATTTTCGACCACTGCCTTTCCAAGGTCAATCATGTTCTCCTTCCTCGTCGGATCGGGCGGATGGTTCGGAAACGAATTATCCCAGTCACAGTAGAGTGGAATGACATCTACTCCCAGCCTCTCAAGAGCCCTATGTGCTAATGGTCCTGGAACAGCATTTCCACAGTCCAGAACTATTCTGACCTTTCTAGCAGGCTCTCCAATGCTCTCTACTACCGACTCAATATAGGAGTCTTCGTAGTCATCCATGTGTTGGTAAGAACCCTCGCCGATTCTAAACTCACCAGACTCGAAGGATCTTCTGATATCTTGTAGGTCTTCTCCCCCCAGTGGCTTCTTTCCCTGACAAATCTTGAAACCGTTGTACTCTGGAGGATTGTGGCTAGCTGTGATTGCTACTGATACATCGACCGGAAGATCGATGGTAGACCTGTATAGAACCCCTGTGGTTGAGATGCCTAGATCGATGACATCAGCACCAGCTGACCTAAGTCCTCTTACGAAGGCCTCGTGATAACTTGGGCTGGATTCACGGATATCTCTTACTACCGAAACGGCCTCTGCA
>CAXEIX010000268.1:0-1753 GCA_963996605.1 uncultured Candidatus Poseidoniales archaeon
TGGACCCAAGATCTTCGGATACTGATGGTGATGGTTTGCCTGATGGATATGAAGTACACATGTGCACTTTGGGAGGACTGTACAAGAAAGACCCAAACGATCCTTTGAATCCAAACAACTTCTGGGAATGTCGATATTTTGATCCTCTAGACCCCAGTGATATTAACATCGATTTTGATAGGTGCGAAGCAGACTTCAGTTGGGGTTGCGGGGATGGATTTGACTTCAATAGTGATGGAGAGATTGACCTTGGAGAAAGATTCACCAACACAGAGGAATACTGGCTGGGCTCTCCCGACGATTGGATTACTGAGAGGGACGGTCTCTGGTGTTGGGGCTCGATACAGGGGCTCACTGAAGACTCATGCCAGACACAGTTTGAGAGGCCAACAGGCGAATCCGGTTGGATGGGGACTGATCCTAGATTCTCTGACTCGGACTACTTCTTCTGGGATGAAATAGCCCCCGCTACACTGGATGTTTTGGGAGATGGAATTCCAGATGGTTGGGAGGCCCAATATGGACTTGATCCTCTGAATTCTAGCGATGCCATAATTGATAGTGATTCGGATGGGTGGGACAAAGACGAGGATGGATTCATCACGGAGGATGTAACAATTGGGACATCTCAGTGGGGCGAGTCATTCAGTAATTTCGAAGAGTACTCGGTTGACTTCGATGAAAACTCGGGAGTAATACCGGGAGTTAGAGGAATCGAGATCTCTCCTGAATCCGACACTATCATCAGTTTTGATCATTCAACAGCCATAAGGCTAGTGGATTCTGCCGTACACAGCATAATTCCTGATCAATCAAGAGAGAGGTTGTTGGTAGGAAGTAAATATGCGATTACGGCACTAGATCCATTCAGGGGAATTTCTTCATCATTTGAATTTCCTCCGGGAGTAGAATTGTACACAATGGAGAGAAATTCTGTAGGGAACATAGATTTCCTAATGTTGGGTTCAAACCTAGGCCTTCACACTTTAATTCTCGAAAATGGGATACCGGTAATGGATACCCTAACTACTCATGAACTAGGAGAAGCCGCCGTTATATTCCAATTCGCCTCCGACTCATTTGATCCTGGAATACTGATAATGGGAAAGGATGGCGTCTGGAGGACCACATTCTCCGTCTCTGAACAATCTCTCTCCACCTCCGAGATTATTTTCGTAGAGTCTCTCTCATCATTGCTGATGAATTCTAACGCAACAGCAACTTCTGCAGGACATGCCAAGATCTTCGGAAGAACACCAATTCTACTAATTGGGTCTGATTTCGGACTAATCGCCTGGAATTCTTCCGATGGCTCCGACAACAATGGGATGCCATGGTGGGTTTTCACAAGAAATAACGCTGACGAATTCGTTAGCCCAGATATTCTGGATACGACTAAGACCGCGACTGTCAACTCGATAATCGTAGAAACTTCTGAACAAGGCTCCGACGATGTGTGGTTAGGGATGGGAGGGGGTCTGCACCTAATCACAATGGATCTATTTATTTCGCAACCGAAGGAATCCATAGGCAATGAGAGGATGCTCAATCTAGAGGGCCTTTTAACCGGGGCAAATGATGTACATTCCATCCTCCCACTTGAGGGGATGGTAGTCCTAGGCTCCTCAGATGGAACATGGTGCCTAGAAGGGGGCTCCGATGGGATTCTTGATATCCGCCAGAATCAGACAGATATTCCTGGCCTGGTTACCTCACTTACTAGTCTGGATAGAGAAGGGCAAACCTGGGTTTT
>CAXEIX010000269.1:0-1752 GCA_963996605.1 uncultured Candidatus Poseidoniales archaeon
TGGGGTGACAACGCCGGAGCCCTAGCTGTCCAGATCATCTCCACAAACGACGAGTCACTAGCAGCATCGTACTCGGAATTCAGGTCCGAGATGACTCAGAAGGTAATTGAAGACGATAAATCGATCCAAGGGTGAATGTATAATGCAGACCCAGATCCTGGTTGATGAGGCTGTAGAGGCCCTTGTCTCCAAGATAGATGACACCGCGATCATCGCATGCTCAGGCGGAATAGATAGCTCAGTAGCCGCTGTACTGGCCCACAAGGCCGTTGGAAGCATGCTCCACTGCGTCTACGTAGATACCGGGCTGATGAGGAAGGGCGAGTCAGATGAGGTCTCAGAAATGTTCTCCGAGATGGGTATCGAACTCAAGGTCGTAGACGCATCACAGAGGTTCTTCCAGAACCTGGAAGGAGTCACCGACCCGGAGGAGAAAAGAAAGGTCATCGGAGAGCAGTTCATCAGAGTATTCGAAGATGAGCAGCAGGAATGCGATGCAAAGTACCTGGTCCAGGGGACCATAGCCCCTGACTGGATCGAGTCCGGAGGGGGGGAGAGGGATGTCATCAAGTCGCACCACAACGTTGGCGGGCTTCCCGATGACGTAGATCTCGCCATCGTGGAACCTCTCCGCGAGTTCTACAAGGACGAGGTCCGGGAGATGGCTCGGGAACTCGGAATTAGATCCAGCGAGAGACAGCCGTTCCCCGGCCCAGGTCTCGCAGTCAGAGTCCTCGGCGAGATAACCCCCGACAGAGTGGAATCGTGCAGGGAGGCATGCCACATAGTTGAGACGATGATCGAGGAGGCATCATCGGAGGGCAGGTGCGACTTGCCATGGCAGTACTTCGCAGCACTGCTCCCCGTCAGAAGCGTTGGAGTCCACGGTGATGTCAGAGTCCACGGGGAGACCGTCGTAGTCAGGGCAGTAACAAGCCTTGACGGCATGAGTGCCCGATACTCCCCATTGCCGCATGACCTACTCGCAGAAATCAGCACCGAGATTACCAACTCCCTGAAGGGCCAAGTGAACCGCGTAGTCTACGATATCACCCACAAACCACCGGGAACAATTGAGTGGGAGTAATCCGATTCTTTGATGAATGAGGTGCCCTGCCCCGAGTCAGGCCGACATAGCTTAGTTGGTGGAGCGGTGGACTGTTAATCCACAGGTCGCAGGTTCGAGTCCTGCTGTCGGCGCCATCTCACACTCCCAACCCTCATTTGCTTCCCCCTCCTCAAACGCACCATGAGTAACAGGCAGACGGCCGACAATGTAGTAGATGCAATAGGGGCATCCGGAAGGCACTACCGAGATAGCCTACCGATGATAGCAAGCGAGAACATCCTCAGTCCTATGGTCAGAAGGGCGTGCGACTCCGACCTCCATGGCCGATATGCAGAGGGCCTTCCCAGGAAGAGGTACTACCAGGGATGCGATGACTTCGATACGATCGAGGAGATCGGGATCGATAGCGCGAAGAGGGTCTTCAACTGCCGGTTCGCCAACATACAGTCGACCTCAGGCACCAATTCTAACATCGGATCGCTGAAGTCTCTGGCCAAGCCGGGTGACAAGATCACTGCCGTGTCCACAGCCGACGGAGGGCATATCTCCCATGCGAGGATGGGTGCAGTTGGCCTCAGGGGCCTGGATTTGATCACATACCCATGGGACGAGGAGAGGATGGAGCCGGACATCGATGCTGCAGCATCGCTGATTCGTGAGGAGGAGCCTAAAATCGCCCTCTT
>CAXEIX010000270.1:0-1747 GCA_963996605.1 uncultured Candidatus Poseidoniales archaeon
CCCATCCCAGATATGGATGCTAGGGAGGCCATCTTCTCCGTGCACACCAGATCAATGCCAATGGTCAAGGGCCTGGATAGCAGATCACTCGCTTCAATGTCAGAGGGATTTAGTGGGGCTGAAATCAAGTCTGCTGTGGTAGAAGCGGGCATCTCAGCTATATCCAGTGGCAGAAAATCAGTAAAGAAGTCTGACTTCATTGGTGCGATAAAGAAGGTCGAAGATAATCGAAAAGGGTCCAACGAAACCAATTCCGAGGGACTCTACGGATAAGCAAAATATCTTGACGAGCGGTCGTTTCCAATGTCCATGCAGGGGGCCCTGGTTGAGTGCGTACCGAATTTTAGCGAAGGAAGGGATAAGCAACTAATTGAGAAAATCACAAGACCGATTAGGGAGGCCGATGGAGTCTCACTACTCGACGTCGATATGGGGCACGACTTCAATAGAACAGTAGTGACGATGGTAGGTGCACCAGAGGATGTACTGGACACAGTAATTGAATGTACTAGAATTGCAACCGAACTAATTGACATGAGGGAGCATTCCGGCGAGCACTCTAGGATGGGTGCAGTGGATGTAGTGCCATTCATCCCCATTCAGGGAATCTCCATGGACGGGTGTGTCGCACTTTCCGAGCGATACGCTCATGTAGTTTCCAAGGATCTTGATTTGCCAATTTATCTCTATGCTGAAGCGGCAAGAACTCCGCAGAGAACCAGACTTCCAGATATTAGAAGAGGACAATATGAGGGTATGGCAGAAAAGGTGACTTCCACAGAGTGGAAACCCGATTATGGGCCAGCAAAGTTCAACCCTAAGATTGGCGTTACTGCCACTGGGGCAAGGCCGATCCTGATCGCTTACAATGTAAATCTTGATACCGATGACAAATCAAAGGCCAATTCAATTGCCGCTAAAATTAGGACTAGTGGCTCATTAGTAAAGGATGAAAATGGTGAGAATGTTGTTGGAGAAGATGGAAAGCCCCTCAGAAAACCAGGAATATTTCAGTCATTGCAGGCAGCAGGCTGGATGTTCGACCCAACTACTGCACAGGTATCGATGAATCTACTTGATTACAATGAAACGGGCCTCCATGATGTAACAGAAGCTATACGCATCGAGGCAAAAAAAATTGGCCTTAGCGTGACTGCGGGAGAGTTGGTCGGACTAGTCCCATTTAATGCTATAAAATCTGCAGGAAATTTTTACAATAATGATGATGACGAGATTAATGAAGTATCAGTAGTCCAAAAGGCGATTTCAGGCTTGATGCTTGACAAGTTGGGTAACTTCGATCCTGAATCATGTATTATCGAATGGGCAATAGATGGGGGCTCTGAGAGATGAACGAAGGATACAATGAGGTCCTACGCTCCATTGGGTCGTCTGACCCCACTCCAGGAGGAGGTTCAGTCGCCGCCTTATCCCTTGCCCATGCCCACTCGCTTGCTATGATGGTAGCGAGACTAACGGAGGGAAAGGAGAAGTGGGCAGAAGGACATGAAGTGGCAAAATCTGTGATTTCCGAATCACAAGTCGGGCTTGCCGAAGCAATGCGTCTCGCAGAGATCGATGCGGAGGCCTTCGATACAGTAATGTCCGCCTATCGCCTTCCTAGAGAAACCGATGAACAGAAGGTAGAGAGAAAGAAGTTGATTCGTGATGCTACTATTGGGGCCGCCGAAGCTCCACTTGCTACAGCATCCTCTGCAATGGAGCTCCTTAGCAGTCTGGTGGGGCT
>CAXEIX010000271.1:0-1744 GCA_963996605.1 uncultured Candidatus Poseidoniales archaeon
CTGACCTCACTAGGCACACGAGTACCGCAGAGGTCATCTCCGGCGCGTTCCTGCGCGAGAGCCTGCCCTGCTCGGACGGAGACTCGGTGGAGATCGAGCTCAATTCAGCCTAGAGAGCCATTCTCGCTCCAGCAGGGCGCCCATCTCGTACTGGGACATCGACAGCCACCTCCGGTAGTCCCTGGGGTCGATAGGGCGCGGGGAGAATGCCGCAGTAGGGGGCAACTGGTCCGAGAACGGTGATTCGAAGTCAGCATGCGATATCGACCAGAGCACGAGCCCCTCGGAGGGTCCCCTGCCCAGATCCGCACTCACCTCGGGCCTAGATAGGGCCGATTCGAGGTCTGAGACCCCTATTCTCCCTGATGCGATGCCTGAGAAGGCAGATGCGATCCTCCTTACCTGATTCCAGATGAACGACTTGGCTTGAATGGAGAATCCAATCACTCTGCCATCGTCGGACATCCATGGGACGCAGGAGTCCACCGTCCTCACTGGGTCCACACCGTGGTCCATCCTGGAGAGGTTAGTGAAGTCGTTCACTCCCTCGATCAGTGAGCAGGCTTCCGATATCGCTTCTGGATCGCTCTTGGATGGCCACTCCTCTATTGCCTCTAGTCGGTACAGGTACCTCCGAGATTCTGCATATCTGACCTTTGAGTCCGCAGGAGCGCGATTCGCTGAGATGACCGTCGCACCAACTGGAAGGTTGTCATTCAGCGCCCGGATGATGGATTGCTGGTCGGCCTTCTCGGAGACCGGCTTCGGGAGGTCAATCCTCGCCAGGTTCATCCTCACACTGACGCCTGAATCGGTCCTGCTGGACATCTCCAGGCACCTGTCAGACCACCAAGTTAGCCTCTTGAGGGCCTGCCTGAGGGAACCTTCCACGGTTCCCACGTCCTTCTGAACCTGGGAACCGTGGAACGCGCTCCCATGATATCCTATGGCGACCAGGAATCGGTCGCTCAAACGGTTCCACCACCTATTCGGTCTGGAGGTACTCCAGAGCCTCCTCTGCAGAGGCGAAGCCCATGCCGAGGAGGGCGAACTCGACTGCCACTGGGAGGAACTGCTTGGCGAATCCCTCGCTCCTGTCGAAGTTCGTTTTGAAGTCGATGTTGTCAATCAGCATCTTCGCCGCTTGGTACAGGTCCTGGGTTACGTCGAAGTCATCGGATGAGTCCCCTAGTTCCTTGAGCTTCTTCAGCTCCCTGATCGCCATGGGGATCCTATCGAACTCGATCAGAGCATTGGCGTAGGCTGCCTGGTACTCCGTACTCTGAGAATCAAGGGCTGCTGCCTTCTTGAAGTAGGCTGCGACCTGTCCCTCGTTGATCCTGTCGTTGCCCTTATCGTCGAAGTTCCCGTTATCCTGAATCTCGAAGAGCGCAGATTCGGCCCAGCCGTGGTACCCCGATGGGTCGTCTG
The DNA here is from genome assembly GCA_963996605.1 of uncultured Candidatus Poseidoniales archaeon. Classification (GTDB taxonomy): domain Archaea; phylum Thermoplasmatota; class Poseidoniia; order Poseidoniales; family Thalassarchaeaceae; genus UBA36. The sequence continues at coordinate 1,432 of CAXEIX010000271.1, forward strand.
GGTTGGACTTGATGTGATCCTCGAAAATCGACATCGCCCCCATGTAGTCGCCTTGCGTTATGCACTGGGCAGCCTGTGTGATTGCATCTACTTCTGACATATGTTTCCCTGTGCAATGTGGGGGGACTCATGGTTATGAACGGTGCGGAAGCAATCCTTCTATTCCGAAGAGGTCAACTCCTGTTCCATGCCAGCTGGGCCGACGTTCTTGTCGATCAGCTCGTTAATCAGCCTGTAGATCCTCATTGGTTTCCTGATTCCATACAGGCAATCCGCTGGATCGGTAGCCATCACAGTGCGGTTCCTCTGCTTC
>CAXEIX010000272.1:0-1738 GCA_963996605.1 uncultured Candidatus Poseidoniales archaeon
CCCTGGGCTTCGATGTAGAGGGACATTCCCTCGCTGGATGCTGAGAAGTCAAGGATGGGCATTCCCTGAAAGGCGAGATTCTTTGTGATGTCGAAGTTCAAGTCAGGCTCTGTTGTGAGATTCATAGATCCTGGAATCTGGGTTAGGAACATGGTTGCTGGCCACCACGAGTTTTCCATCCACTGCATCTGCTGAATCATTATCGAACCCACTCCAAGGTCTCCCTCACGGAACTGCTCGGGAACCGTCACATCCATCGATATGGCGTTACCTATGCTAGCCTGTATCTCGACAGACTCGGGGATGTCCTGTACCATCATCTCCGTTCTAGTGCCGGACTGGCGGTCCAGCACCAGGGCATGGAACCACTCTAGTCTGTTTGACATGGAGTAAAGAGTAGAAGTGGAGGTCTCAGTAATCCCTCCAATCGTCTCTGTTCGGAAGACAGAGTCAACCAGTAGGGATGTTGACTCGCCCACCTCAAGACCGTCAATTGTGAGGAAGGCGTCTTGGCCGTTGACTCCCTTGGAGGCGATGACGAACTCGGGGTTGAATGGTTCCCATCCTTCCATCCCTATTGTAACGGCCCAAACCTCGCCGTTTGGAATCATAGTTCTGGATACCGATAGATCGACCAATGCTGGCAGGTTCGGGATCCATGTCTTGAGATGGAAACCTTCGGAGATCCCATTTGGAGCGGAACTCAGAACTACTCCATGGACCCACTCAGGCTCATCTATCGAGTCAGCGCCCATGCTTGACTCCACAACTAGGTCGAAAATTGAGTCAGCCTCTAGCCCGAGGGAGAATGAGAAGTTCCCCTCTCCGGTGCTTGAACCGGTGGAGATGTCGGTAGTTATTCCGGATAGGACTCCGTTAACCGATCTTCCCAGGTCTGAGAATCCACCGATGAAGAATGCGACCCCAGTCATACCCTCTGAAGAATCGAGTTCGGGGATGTCAAGAGATGGCCCTGAATCTGAGCCTGTGGGGATCTCGACTGAGAGGGTAGATGGGAGTGGGTCTATCTCAGCCAGCACATTCAACGGGAGGGAGTCGTTTGATGGGGCGTTTCCAATGTTGATCCGCATTGCGTTTCTACCCTCTATGGTGGCGAATGCGGTCCCAATACCGGCTTTTCCAGAGGCTCCCTCCTCGAGAGGCGGTATCCACCCTATCTCACTCACTCCTGATATCGTGGATGAAAGGGAAGAGGTGTTGCTTGGGGGGTCGTGATGGAAGAGGAAATGATCCCCTTCCATTGACAATGGCATTGTTGAGTCGCTAATCTGAGCCTCTATCTTATCGATAGCTGAGTCTGATGACCAAGAGACAACCGATCCTGAAGTGGTTGAGAAAGAGCTAGGGAATCCGGATACTCGAACAGCCTGACGATGAGACCCGTCGTATCCCGTGTACAAAATTGAGCTGATTTCAGAAGACGCAGAGTAATCTACACCACCGGGGGAAACGGAGATTGTGATGTTGTTTGGGACATCGGATAGCCATGCTGACTGGTAATCTGGATTCTCTATGGAGGATGTCTGATGGTTGAGATAGGCCAGCCTGATATCCTCGTTGGAAACTGTCTGCAGAGTCAGGACCTGGGTTTCAGATGAGTTGTCGCTCACTAGGGAGAAGGCTTGCAATCCGGAGAAGTTGACGCTGGCTGCGACTGGAACGAGTGGTTCCTTGGGTCCGTGATCGGTTTGAATCATGCCTAGTCCGCGGTCAAGAG
>CAXEIX010000273.1:0-1729 GCA_963996605.1 uncultured Candidatus Poseidoniales archaeon
GAGGGGGTCCTTTCGCCTGCAATAATTTCCTCGGAGAAAGATTGAGCAGGAGTTCCTCCGAGGGTCTCTGCACCGCTTTTTACGAACTGAGGCGGATCCATTATCAGTATGGCGAAGAAGAACGTGGCCACGGCTGATATCGCCAGATATGACTTCAGGCGGTTTACCTTGTACTCCTCATTGTTTTTCGAATACCAGTACGCTAGGCAGTATCCCACGAGAGCCCATAGTGTTGCGATTACCAGCTTGACCACGACAGTTTCGGTCTTGTAACTAACCTCAGTTGGATTATGGGCTATTAGGGTCAATAGGGCCATTATTCCCAAGAATGGGACCAGGAACTTTGCGGGCTTCTCCCCGCTTGATCCGTAAGCTCCCCCCAGGATACCGAAAGTCAGATACAACGACCACCAAAGTCGGAAGTTCTGGTTAATACCGTAGCAGTTGGACTCGTTTATACAGACGTGCGACCCTGGGGACTGAGTCATCTGCTCCTTCATCAGCTGACCCATCATCACTAGATCTCTGTTCGCCCAGACAACGACCCAGTCCGCCTCTACGAGCGACCAGTGGATCAGGAATGTGGAGACGGTGAAAATTATCCATGCAGTCGAGACCCCAAGAAGGGCAGTCGAGGTGGACTTTAGCCAGGTTAGTTTCACTATCGAGGAAATGGTCACCCAGTAGGTGAATGCCGCCAGCATGAAGTACAAGACAGCCAGTAGGTCGGCATCCCCAGTAGGCTGCCCCATTATTGGGTTGAGCTCCATTCTAGCATCTCTCCAAGACTCCATCGAGAAGACCAAAGCCAAAGTAATGGATACTCCAAATACAAAGCAAGAGACGGCCCTGCTGTTCTCATCGTTTATCCATGGGTTACCGCTTTTTCCGACAATTGATTCTTCCAATTCCCTCATGCCAGACTCTGACTTTAGTGCCGAGGGGGTCATGGCCCATATCCAATCCAGTACTTTTCTGGCCCCAGTCATATTTTCACGCTCGTTACTCTGGAGTTGTACCAGTTCATCATCGCAGAAATGGTAAGGCTGCCAATCTGGTATGTGACTAGAAGGAGAAGGAATAGCGGGATTAGCTTACCGACGTTGTTCATCATCACTAGGATGACATAGAAAATGTCGGTATAGGCCACTACCACGGCTAGGCTGGAGTTCTTCCAGACGTTCATGAACTGGTTGTTCATCAGGGGGATCATGCTCCTCAGCGCCTGAGGGAGTATGACCAGCCTCAGCCTCTGGTAAGGATTCAATGAGAGGGATATGGCAGCCTCTACCTGTCCTCTGGGGAGTGACTGGATGCTGCCTCTGACAATCTCCGCCACTACGGATGCGGTGAATAGGGTGAGTCCGAGGACCATTGCGAGGAAGAAGGGGGTGATTTCGAACCCAGTCCCCTCCACTATCCCCCAAGAGCCTGGCTGGTCTAGGATCCCGTCGTTGTTCCTGTCCTTGGTGTAGTCCGGCATGGAGAGGGCCTCCCCTACCTCGTAAATTCCACCTGCCAAGGTTATTCCCAGTGCGAAAGCGAAGGCTGCGACCCAGAATGTGAATCTTCGCCTGATTCCTTCCTCGGTGTCGTCCACCTCCAGTGAATTCATTCCGTCATCGTCTATGTTGGTTGTGACTAGAAGTGAGTACACCACCAGAAGGGCACCCATCAAGGGGCCGATGGCTATCCGTGCGTTGTCCCCCAGCGACTGCACGTTGGACTT
>CAXEIX010000274.1:0-1727 GCA_963996605.1 uncultured Candidatus Poseidoniales archaeon
GCTCTGAAGCAGACTGCTCAGACATGGTTGGTCCTCAATGCAGTGCTGGCCGGAGCAGGGGTGCTGATCGCGAGGGGTCATCCGCTCTCTATTCTGGTAGGGGCCATAGCATCCCCGATCACATCGCTAAATCCGACCCTGGCAGCTGGATGGTTCGCGGGGTATACGCAGTTGAAGGTAGCATCCCCCACTGGCAAGGATGCCCAGGACTTCCTAGTCCTTGACGAGGTATCCCTATTCTGGAAGAATCGTGTGGGAAGGGTCCTGATGGTCACTGCAATGGGAAATCTCGGTTCGATGGCGGGTGCTTGGCTTGCGGGTGGCGCCATTCTTGGAATGCTCCTCGGTTGACACCAACTATTTTGCGTCGACTCCTCATCGCAGAGATTGTGACGAACTACGGATTCGTGATAAACAACAAGACTTGCATCGGGTGCCATGCTTGCACCGTAGCCTGCAAGTCGGAGCATGATATCCCGATCGGAGTAAACAGGACACATGTCAAGTATATCGAAAAGGGTTCTTATCCCGATTCGACCAGAGAGTTCAGCGTCCATAGATGCAATCATTGCGAGGACTCGCCATGTACGACTATTTGTCCGACCACGGCTCTTTTCACAAGGTCCGATGGGATTGTCGATTTCGATGATGAGAGGTGCATAGGGTGCAAGTCGTGCATGCAAGCCTGCCCCTACGATGCGCTTTACATCGACCCCAACAAGGGCACTGCAGCCAAATGCAATTACTGCGCGCACAGAATCGAGCATTCTTACGAGCCAGCATGCGTAATCGTCTGCCCGACTGAGTCCATCGTCTCGGGGGACTTGGACGATCCCAACTCCGCGATTTCCAATCTTGTCGCCTCGCATGAGACGACCGTGAGGAAGCCCCATTCGGGAGCCACCCCCAACCTGTACTATATTGACGCGAGCGAGGAGATGCTCGACCCATACGCAACGGAAGTAACTGGATCAGGCATGTGGACTGAACAGGCGTTCGGAGTAGGACACTTCGCAAAGTACGCAGACAGCAGATTGGATAGTGCCGACACCACTTCAATGATAGTGCAACTGGCCCTGGAAAAGAAGGCAAAGCAGTCATCCCCTCGAGATCAGGCAATCATCAGAGATGTGATGGAAAGGCTGTCGGAAGAGGGGGGTGGTGCAAAGCGAAGTTATGACCAGCCAAGCAAGGGAGTCCTATGGGGGTGGGAGGTTTCTGCTTACATCTGGACTAAGGGAATTGCAGCGGGAACCTATGTGGTAGCGGCACTAGCAATGCTTTCTGGATTTGCCGAGATGAGCGATGGCCTATGGTCAATGACGCTCGGAGTCAGTATCGTTTTCCTGGCAATCACTGGAATCCTACTAGTGATGGACCTGGACAGGCCCGAGAGATTCCTCTACGTCATGCTTAGGCCGAATTGGGACTCTTGGCTGGTCAAAGGCGCATACATCCTCTCCGGTTTTGGTGGAATTCTAGCCCTTAGTTCTGGAGTCATTATCCTGGACTTGGACAGATCGTTACTCACATATCTGGCGATTGCAGGTGTCCCCCTGGCGTTGCTAACAGGAGTTTACACTGCTTGGCTGCTGATGCAAGCCAAGGGTAGGTCCTGGTCAGAAGATTCTCTTCTGCCAGCAAAATTTCTAGTTGAAACCGTAGCTATCGGGGCAGCAGTTTTCTTCCCCCTCTCTTTGATGGAGCCACTCTCCTTCGCTATCGGG
>CAXEIX010000275.1:0-1724 GCA_963996605.1 uncultured Candidatus Poseidoniales archaeon
GTTTCAAATGTCCCCGGCATACGCGCCTACCTAGAGAAGTAGGGACTAGGGATGAAAGTTACATCGGTTCCAGCGGAGGAATGATTGTTGGATTTGGGGAGGGCCTTGGTGGAGAGCTGCTAGTATTCCACTGGGCTGGAGAAATTTTCCATATCGGATGATTGGTTTACCGGACATGGCAACTATGATGTCCTATGGTCTCCGGAGGGCAACAGTGGCTGGAATGCGGGTGATGAGGTTAGGGCCAGTTTTAGTCGTCGTAATAATGGTATTTTCGACATTGCATCTACCGTCGGAAGAGTTGAGTCGAGAACAAACAAAGATGGAGCAGTTTGGGAGCGGTGGTTCCCTAGAAGAGCAATGCGGATCCATTACATTCGAGGATATTTTCATCTACAACCAAGCAATCTTCGAGGTTCGTGTCAATGACGACTGGAAATCTGCCCAGGTGGATGCTAGGGCCTGGATAAACTGGTCACTATCAGATGATATCAGAGAGGATCTGGATGCCTTCCTGGAAGGCATTGTTCCCTCTGGCGGGGATGGTTGGCTCTCCACTGATGAGATAGACGCGATGGTCTCCATTGCTGCAGATTGTTTGGAGTACAGTATCACTAGAATAGGGATTCGAGATGGAGCCCCACACAGAGGGGGAGAAGGAGTTAGTTGGATGAACACCACGTGGGAGGAAGACCAGACTAACATCGGCCATATCAACGGAGTTCCCATGAGGCACTCACAATCGAGGGACTGCCAGGGTTTTAGCCAAGATGGGTGTATAGAAGTACCAGTAACTCCGGCTTCTGAGAGGGATTGTGACATTGATATCAACGAGTCCTTGGGAGCGGATGAGTGCAGGATCGAGCTCTGGCTAAACGCGACGATGGTGATCGATGGGGTTACGGACCCCAATGACTTCACCATCGCATTCAATTCATCTAACATGAGTAATGCTAGGTTGGACTTCACTTTCCCCGTGATGCCTGACCTGAGGATGGACATGTGGGAGGAATGCGAAGGGAGGTTCGTAGGTCTCGATGCGGATAATCCTGAAACCGACTCAGCGCCGATAAGAGGAAGTTGCATAGGAGATGGGACTGCGAGCCATGAGCTTGTGGTTAACGACGATGGGAGCCTGACATATTCCCTGGACTCGAACTTCTCAAGGGAGAAGTGGCCATTGGGAGAGGATGTCTTCGCTGACTTCACGACATCGCCAATTCCGACTGATGAGGCTCCAACTTGGACCCAACAAGCACCGGCAAATGGGACCTGGATTCCAGTTGTCGGGGAAGGAGCGAACAAGTTGGCATCTTGGGAAGGTATCGCATCTTGGTTCGATGACGAGTCTGGTGTTTCCAACCTAGATGTAATCTGCAATTCGTCTGGAAATGAGATTTCGCAGAGCATCGATGGATCAATGTGGATCAATGTGGAGGGGGTAACAGAGGTTTCATGCGAAGCGAAGGATGCTGCTGGCAAGTCAAGTGGGAATCGCACATGGAACGTGGGTGTTCCTGTTTCAATTTCGACGCCCGAAGTAATCCTCCAAGACCAGCACCCACTGAAGATCTCGTATTCAGATACATGGAATGGGGATGTGACCGTGCGTCTAGCACTGAGTCAAGGCGGACAACCAAGTGAGATTCAGGAGTTCCACAAAGGAGATTCCTCGCAACAGGACGTTAGCCTAAGTCCACAGGGCATCGTTCCCGGTCCAGTCA
>CAXEIX010000276.1:0-1721 GCA_963996605.1 uncultured Candidatus Poseidoniales archaeon
AGAATGGTCCGAATGGACCTGCTGTTCTGTTAGATTTGTCTCCCAGACTTGACGTCGTTCAAAGAGCCATGGTTGATGGAATTCTTGAGACGACCTTCCCCGGATCCTCGTGGACTTGGGAGTGGCTCAGTAGAGGTGGAGGGAGGGTTGACAGGCTCTCGGTTTGGGTTGGTTCTCTTTCTTCAAGTAGTTCGAACAGATGCATTAGGGTGGGGCGAAAGAATATCATTGCAAGTATCGAAGGAGATAGTTCGGGAGCGGTTGAGTCATCGTTCAATAGCGTGATGGAGATTCCTCGGGGGGCCTATCTAACAATAGTTGATCCTGTACTAATTGAGAGTGGACTCCAGAACTCGTGGCATGATATGGCAGTAGGGAGTGGCTCAGGTTCTTCTTGGGTCAGAATCGAGGGTAGGAGGCCTATGCTTATCCATACAGATGAGTTGTCCGGAGATGACGAGGTCAGAGGTTTTGTCGTTGCGACTGGAAAAATAGTACAACACAGACTCTCTGCTCCAGAACTTCACACCATAGACCAACTGGCAGCCTCAGTTGCGAAAAAGAGGATTTCTAACCTCACCCTTAGGTGTAGTCTTGATCCAGAAATTCATCCAACTCTTCAGAGGAGGATAACTAAGGAGTTGAAAGGAACTGAAGGAACAAAGGGTTTCATGGTGGACTTGGATGTAGTAAGACCTACTGGAAATCATAAGGTGTATGTTGTTTGCAAGGAGTAGCGGGGCTTTCATCAAAATGATGGTGTCCAATCGATTCAAATAGGAACTGTAGTTCGCGAGGATGCCCAAAAGGCCACCGAAAGGTGAACACGGGGGAACCGTAATGCCAAAAGTGAACGAAGCTGAACTTGGAGATGACTTCTCGTACATTGTCAGAATCGCTGATACTGACATTGATGGTTTGAAGCCAATAACCTATGGACTCGCCTCGGTCAAGGGAGTTGGGATAAGGACTTCAATGATGATTTGCAGACTTTCTGGAATCGATGGCACTAGGCTTGGCGGACATTTATCCTCTGACGAGCAGGATCAGCTCAGGAAGGCAATAGACGATTACGCAACTAATGTCCCCTGGTGGATGGTGAACAGGCAGAGAGATCTGGAGTCAAATGAAGATGCGCATATCATTGCCAATGAAGTTAGTATGACGAAAGATGACGATGTAGCTAGGCTGGCTGAAATCAAGACTTGGCGTGGGATGAGGCACAGGAGTGGTCACAAGGTCAGGGGTCAGAGGCTAAGATCGAACGGACGAAGGGGCTCTGCACTGGGTGTCCAGAGGAAGAAGTGAGGTGATTCAATGGGCGAGCCAAAATTCTCCAGGCCACGGACACAGACTCCAACGCATCCTTGGAAACAGGCAAGAATTGACGAGGAACACGATCTAAAGGAGAGATTTGGATTAAAGAAAGTGGGAGGGATGAGGGAGATATGGAGAGAGAAGTCATCCCTGAGGAGACATCGAAACCAAGCGATGAAGCTCATCGGAAGGGTTGATTCATCAGAGGGCCACTATGCTAAGGAGAAGGAGCAATTACTCGGTTCTCTTACTAGGAAGGGTCTTTTGCAGACAGGTGCTGACATAGGAGACGTACTGGAGATAAATGTCGAACATATGCTTTCAAGGAGGTTCCAATCAGTGGTATACTACAAGGGGCTTGCACCTTCGATGAGAGCGGCAAGGAATCTGATTGTGCATGGGCA
>CAXEIX010000277.1:0-1717 GCA_963996605.1 uncultured Candidatus Poseidoniales archaeon
AACAAAAATATTGTCGATGTCTGCGAGCAAGTCGGACATGCGCTCTTTATCTCTGACCAGGACTGAGACTCTATTCCCTTCGTCTATCAGTTTGCGACACACCAACATGGCGATATCGCTACTGCCACCGACAATCAGGTAGGAGCCCACGATACATCCTACCCCTGTTTGGATGTTCTTGATTCCGATTCCCACGAAGCCAGTTGTCTCTCTAGCCTAGTCCAAAGTTCACTGTTATCCACATCTTCCATAAACTCGGTTTACCAAGCAGCGGTATATACTTCTGTTTTTTCAGTCGGGTTAGGAAATTCATTTTTCCTCTTACATCTGGACACAATAGTATATATTTACGCGATTGCGCGAATTCGATATGGATAACGTCCTAAAGAGTAAAAATGGAAAAGCAAGAGGGCTTGCAATCGGTACATCGATAGCAGTCGGAGTCGTGATGATGCCAACAGTGGCAGCAGAGACTCAAATCCTTGGTGAAAGCGATTGGGTGGGAATCAGCTTCTGGATTGCCACTGCGGCAATGCTAGCCTCCACGGTGTTCTTTCTGGTAGAAAGGCAGAATGTGGATGACAAGTGGAAGACCTCCATGACAGTGGCAGCACTGGTCACTGGAGTGGCATGGTACCACTATACATACATGCGAGAAGTCGCTGTAATGGACGGCGGTGGATCACCACTCGTCTACAGGTACATCGACTGGCTGATCACCGTACCGCTACAGGTTGTAGAGTTCTACCTGATTATGGCAGCAATCGGAGCAGCTACCTTCGCTATGTTCAGGAACCTAATGGCAGCATCAATCGTGATGCTCGTAGCTGGTTTCTTCGGCGAGTCAGGAGCATGGGATCTCTTCGGAGACTCAAGCACCGAGATTTGGTGGGTCATCGGAATGGCAGGATGGGGTTACATCCTCTATGCACTCTGGAGTGGCGATGTCAAGGAGGCATCCGAGACCGGCAGCGATGGCGTGAAAGTTGCATTCACCTCAATGAGGTGGATTGTAACGGTTGGGTGGGCAATCTACCCAGTCGGTTACATGATGGGTAACGACATGCTCTCCGGCTTTGATGTCGACGACATGAACATCATCTACAACGTTGCTGACTTGGTGAACAAGACCGCTTTCGGAATGATGGTATGGTACGCAGCTACCATGGACTCGGAATAGGTCCACAATAGCCAAACGCAATCTCCGAGCGGTCGGAAACCGGCCGCTCGGAGACCCAAATCAAATTCTTGATCCAACTGATGGATAAACACCCATTCATAAGTCGACTGACTGAGATAGGGATATGACCATACAGATTAGAGCACCTGGAGAGCCTGCTGAAATAGATGCTGATGCCTTTCTACCAACAGAAAGTGGAAACTTCAGGATACGAGTAACCGTTGATGAAAATGGCCTAGAGCACTGTCTGGTGTACACCGGCGATCTAACAGGGGATAATCCCCCTTTGATTCGAATACACTCTGAGTGCCTGACTGGAGATGCATTCGGATCTCTGAAATGTGATTGTGGGCCACAGCTCAGAGCCTCCATGGAAAGAATCCAGGAAGAGGGGCACGGAGCAGTGGTCTACTTGAGGCAAGAGGGCCGTGGAATAGGGCTCAATTCAAAAATTAAGGCATATGCTCTCCAGGACTGCGGATACGATACTCTGGATGCCAATCTGGCACTTGGCCTGCCTGCTGATGGGAGAACATA
>CAXEIX010000278.1:0-1712 GCA_963996605.1 uncultured Candidatus Poseidoniales archaeon
TCAAGATCATCCCTGTTTACAACTGTAATTACTGCATAGCTCAGTCCCATATTGAAGACTGCATCTGCCAACTCACTGGGCTCTTTTGCATTTAGGTCTGGTGGAGTCTTCACCGTTCCGACTGCACAGAATCTGCAACCCCTTGTGCAAACTTCACCTGCAACCATGAATGTGGCGGTCCCCCTGCCCCAGCAGTCGTGAACGTTCGGGCATCGTGCTTCCTCGCAGACGGTATTCAATCCATGAGTCACCACATTGCTCTTTGTGTCGTTGTATCTCGACTGAGCCAAGCCGGTTGGAAGGGCTGTCTTGAACCACGATGGAAGCCTCTTCCTCATGTTTCTCCTTTTTTCAAGAGGCCCTGCCGGACCAGTGCTTCCACAACCTCCGGACGAATCTTCTCCGGTGTCGATGATTGGCAACCGCCTCTCCATCGATATTAGCGGATAGAAGAACGACATTAACCGTTATCATTGTCAAGTCCCACTTCTTTTTAGCAACCGGTAAAGCCTGTGGTCCCCTGCGGAATGCGTGCGCGGGACGGTATTGGTCACTGGAGGGGCCAAAAGGATAGGTCGAGAAATTTGTCTGAGGCTTTCAGAAGAGGGATTCTCAATCGCGATCCACTACAGAAACTCTGAACAAGATGCAAACCAACTAGTCAGGGAGATAGAGGCCGATGGCGGGAGGGCGGCCCCATTACAATGCGATCTTAATGACTCAGACTCAGTTAAGGGGCTCATTCACAGGGCAACCGAATCACTTGGAACCGTAGTTGGCGTGGTCAACAATGCCTCGATGTTTTCTTTCGACAGGATTGAAAACATCACTGAAGAGTTATGGACAGAACACATGAAAGTAAACGCATTGGCTCCTCTTGTCTTAATCAGTGAGTTGTCTAAGTCTGCAAAGGGGCCTTCATGGGTCGTCAACATTTTAGATTTCAAGATTGAATCGCCTAATGCAGATTACCTGTCATATACGGGTTCGAGATTTGCAATGCACGGCTTGACCTCTGCACTTGCGATTGACCTAGCCCCAAGAATCAGAATTAACTCAGTAGCGCCAGGGCACGTTCTTACGAGTGATATCCTAGATGAGGATTCACTCAAGGCAGTTCAATCTCAATCCCCATTAGGGTTCGGGCCCTCTGCAAACGATGTCTCCGAGTCGGTAGTATTCTTGGCGAACTCTCCGTCAATAACGGGACAAACAATATTCGTTGACTCCGGTGAGCGGTTTAGACAGATGAGAAAAGATCCGGCATTTGACAAGGAAGGGAAATCTTGACTATAACAACCCACCATCTTAGCCCTATAATCGGAAAACTCGAGTCTTCCGATTGGACAACATTACGACTCGAGGAAGTTGTAGTCGAACTGGACATAGGTGCCCACGATTACGAGATGGGGGTCAAGCAACCAGTGAGATTCGATATCGAAGTTTTACTAGAAGGGGCCGAAAAACCCTCCAAAGATGAAATTGGAGACGTTTTAGACTACGAATATCTACATCGTTCAATCGAAAAAGCAACCTCCCGGAGGAACGCCCTGATGGAGACAATCGCCTCTTCAATACTGGAATCTATTCTACTCCCTGAGAAAGTTGTAGCCGGAGTGGTATGCCTGACCAAGGTTTCTCCTATGGGCTTTGATGGCAAGTTTGGCTGCACACTAGATCGGAAGAGCGGTTACGCAGGAATGCCGAGACCG
>CAXEIX010000279.1:0-1710 GCA_963996605.1 uncultured Candidatus Poseidoniales archaeon
AAAAAAGATGTCAGAATTGTAGCACAACGCATCCTGGCCATGGATTCTCTATGGTTACTGTGTTAAAATGATAATGCCTACAACCCTCTCGAAACCCTATCAAACGCCCTCGTTTGAATGGGTACCCATACGAATACCTGAGATACGAGGCCAAATCTATTCTAGCAATCTTCTAGTCTCATCTGGGTCGATGAAGATAGCACCTATTATCACCACAGTTTCCAATACTGCCGAGATAAGGAATAGTGTAGGATAGTCAAATCTGCTAGCAAGAGGGTCAGTCAATTGGTAGCCAATAATCGCTGACAAATTCATCATTGCCATGTAGGCAGTAAATTGCGTTCCTCCTACTTCTCCCCAGGTAATTCTCATCATCAATGAATATACGTTGATTGAAACCATTGCCCAAAGTAATGTATGGATCGACCAGATTGACATCATGAATAAACCACTACTCCATCGCGGCTCAGTCAATCCCCAAAGTGCAGTTGTAAGGGCTGCTCCTAGAGCGGAATAAATCATTACTGATTTGCCGCCAAACTTTCTCCCAAGTTGGCCTCCTACAATGTATCCGATCATAGTTATAACAAGTATTACTCCACCCTTCGTGGCATTGAATTTTTCTTGAGACCAATTCAATTCTGCCAAGAACAATGATGGTAGAACTGGCACGAGGAAGAATGAGAGAGATATCACCAAACTAAGGGCGATTCCTAACTGGGTTGAGCGAAGTGAAAATGCAGTTTTGACATTTGACAATATCTCTTTGAAAGTACGTTCCTCTTCTTCTGCCTTAGTCCCATCTGGGTATGTGATTTCTATCGTAATCTCCTCATCCCAAGGGAATAATTTCTCTCCAGGCCTCTCCCTCATCAATAATGGAACCAGCATGATGACTAGGAGGATTGGAATCTGGAGTAATATTGCACCAGTGATTCCAATTTTACCTATGATTGTCCCTAGTCCTGCCCCTCCGATCATCCCTCCAACGGTTTTTGATGTGAACATGTAGCTGTTGACCTTCTCCATTTCATGCGGTTTCAGTATGTCAACCGCAAGAGCATCTGTGCTGACATCTTGTAGAGAGGTGAATATATTGTAGACCAAAAACATCGTCGCAACCAACTGAACATTGCTTGCCGGATTAGGGATAAATAACATCGAAGATAGTATCAATATCATTCCTGTTTGTGCGATTAAAATCCAAGGTCTTCTTCTTCCGAACTGACGGTATTGGAAGCGATCTATTACCGGGCCCCATAGGAATTTCAGTGACCAGGGTAAAGTTCCTAAAGTTAGTAAAAACGCTAACTCCTTTGCTGCAACTCCCTCTACTGCGAGGAATGTTACGAAAGTTACAGTGATGAATCCCCAGGGTATTCCTTGGGCTACATACAGAGCGCATAGAGTCAGTACCCTTGCCCGATAATTATCTATCAACGTTTTACCTTCAGAATCGGATTCTTTTGGTCCTGAAATTTCAGAGTCATCTTCCAAAATCATTCCTAATTGGAACCGGTCTCTTCTTATCGAAATGAATCCTACAACTGCGAACATTCCTAAGAACCAAGGCGTGAATAGTATTCCCGAAATACTACCACTGCCAACCGACATAGAAGATGCCGAATCCTCTTCGCTAGTCATATTCGATTCATTGGAATTCCAATCTAGCCATGCGAGAGTTGCAACGACATCTAACCCAGTTTGCAG
>CAXEIX010000280.1:0-1697 GCA_963996605.1 uncultured Candidatus Poseidoniales archaeon
ACCTAGCTCCATCTTGGGGCGGCAAGACCCCCCTCTCCCCAGAACCTGAAGATAGGTTGGTTATCCCAGTAGTCCCCGATATTTTCGTTACTGGACATGTCCATGGCCACTTCGTTGGCGATCATAAGGGGACATTGATGGTGCACAGCTCCACTTGGCAAGACCAGACAGACTTCCAGAGAATGTTGGGTTTTCAGCCAAAGCCCTGCATCCTAACCGTGGTTAACCTTCACACATTCGCCACTGAGTCGATCAGCTTCATCTAGTCAGACAGACTCTCTCCGGGGAAAATTAAGGGCCAAATCAACCTCAAATCTTTTTCCTCAACTATTGGAACACCAGCCTCTTCGAATGCCACCTTAGCCTTGGTCCTTCTAGGATTAAAACCAATGAAATGGGAACCATCAATCATCATAGATAGGTCGGAACTGGAATCACCCACGGAGATGATTTCTGAAGCATTGAGGCCATTTATCCTTGCAAGCTTCTCCACCATTAATCCCTTATTGTGAGTTAAAACCCTCGTAGGAAGCCCCTTCACTAGCCACCCATCTTCATCCCATTCGAATCCATTTGCCGCCCAATCATCCACTTTCAGCATATTGGCAATTGTACCTACGAAAATATCTACGCCCGACGAAACGATTGCCACGAAAACACCCCTTTCCTGCAAGTTCTCAACCACTGCCCTGGCTCCCTCAATTAGGCCTACTCCACTATAGCACCTCATGATGTCATCTCTGTGGATTTCCGGACTAACTCCTTTCCAAAGGTGAATGTCATGGGCGACAAACTCCTCCTCGGAGATTTTGCCATCGAGAAACATCTCTAGTTTCTCCTGATGGTCTCCCCCGTCATTTTCACCTGTTCCATAATACTCGTGAATCAATTGCCACGACGAACCATTATCGGACAACACCCCGTCACAGTCGAAAACAACAGCCCTAATCATCTGAAACGTCCTAATTGCAGGAAAGACGGCTAATAATTGGGTAGGTGGCTTGATTTGCCAGATTCCATCGGACTAATCATGGGAGGGGAAGGCGAGTCCAATCGTGCTATCAAGGTGAAGATGCTAATGTTCGGCCCACTAGCTGAAAAAATGGGCACTAGGGAGATAGATGTGTCTCTGCTAGAAGGCACTTCCGTGAATGATCTAGCCATGCAGTTTGAACTAGTTGACATGCTCACATCCGGACTCAGAGTTGCAATTGACGGCAATTTCGAGACGGATCTCACACGATTACTCCATGATGCGGCCGAAGTTGCCTTCCTGCCCCCAGTTTCTGGTGGTTGACCGATTAAGATGCCAAAGCATTTGAAGAAGAGCCCCACACATCGCTCTGATAGTATGGCAATCGGCTCAACAGAAATCGTTATCCTAGTGGTTTTCGGAATATTTCTTTTCGGGGCCAATAAGATACCACAGCTTGCAAGAGGAGTTGGACGAGCTAAGGGCGAGTTTCAAATGGGGATGAAAGAGGCTTCAGAGATGGCTGCTATTGAGGACATGGACAGGATGGGCATGACTGAAGAAGTATCCTCCGAGCAAGAGTGATTACTTCTTCTTGACCACTCTCAGTCCCGATCCGCATTCGGCACATGATCCTATTTCCTCGCTTGCAGGCCTAGTATTTCCTGTCCCAGACGCCAAGGCCCCACAACCCATGCACCGGATCTCCCAATTCCACACCTCT
>CAXEIX010000281.1:0-1661 GCA_963996605.1 uncultured Candidatus Poseidoniales archaeon
TCAAGCAAACCATCTCCATCAGTATCTGGGTTATTTGGATCGGCAGAAGTTCCTGTCAAATTGGATTGATCATCAGTCAAGAAATGTCCGAACGAAAGAGCTGATTCGGCCCCAATCCATGGAGTCTCGAGGAGAGCCCCAGCTGCATCGGTTAAGTAAAACTGTGGTGATGAAATAGTTGGATCTGATTCGCTAATTCCGCTATCGATTGAATTGTATTCTTCCCAATTTGACATCCCGTCCAAGTCTGGATCTCCGAGACCATCCCCCCCATTGACTGGATTGAGTGTCCAATCACTGTCGAAAAGACTCCACCTTGCATGGAAGACCTCCCATCCATCGGGCATTCCATCGTTATCGGAATCTGAATTCAATGGGTCCGACGAACCGATGTCGTCGTTTGGAAGCCCTGACCACAGTGATAGGTAGTATTCACCGGTTCTTTCTCCGAATGATTTGTCTGCTAGGCCCTGCCATGAATGGTGTGGCAGAGATGATGTATGGTTATCTGGGTACACTGATCCTGAGGATAATGAGTCTGATATCAGAATGTCAGATTTGATGTGATATTCCATCCAATTAACAAATGCTTCTTCTAATTCTATGATTCCATTCTTGTTGACATCGAATCCATCTCCATCAGGATTCTCCAATGCATCAGAGCCGTTCATTGGGTTGATTCCTGAATTTGAAGCTGGCCAGTTACATGAATATCGAGCTTCCCAACCATCAGGAAGTGAGTCCGAGTCTGAATCTACAGAATTTGGGTCGGTCGGAACCCAATTCTGGACTGAGTCAGAACTTTCACCATGTGATATTATCCCAGTTGAAATTGACCTATCGAGCAGTCTTTCCCACTCGTACTCGCATAGATTGGATAACCCGTCCCCATCAGCATCGCCAGAAGCGTCGTCTGGGTTATTGGGGTCCAATGTCCATTCGTTCCCTCCCGTGTAGATATCGCCAATCCAACGACGATGTTTGATTTCCCATCCATCGGGCATGCCATCCCCATCTGAATCGGGGTTAGTAGGATCGGTAGGAAGATCGCTGCCACCACTAGAGCCTGTTCCGGTCCACCCGCCAAGATGTACTTCCTCTGCAGATATGCCTACGTCGGGTTCGCACAAGTACTCCTGATTAAGATAGTAGCAATCGAATGATGTTTGGTCAATGAACCACCCCCAATACTCCTCCCCATCAGTTAGTCCGTCGCCATCCGAGTCTGCCACCCTAGGGTCAGTTCCATTTTGGCCAAAATCTGATGGAGTGACGAACCTATACTCTTCCAGGTTAGTCCACAATCTGTCAAAACCATGGCCACTTCCTCCGACTATTGACACGCCATCAGCATCATTATCCCTAGATGCATCGAATGGATCGGTAGGATCGAGTCCGTATGCAAACTCCCAGCCATCAGGAATACCATCAAGATCAGAATCATGGGAATGCGGATTCATTGGGGCTATATTCATGAATCTACCCGGCGATACGCCAGCGAAAACCCATGTTTGTCCTTCTCTATCCAGACTAGTAAGTGAGGTAACCAGACCGGGTATATCAGTCTGATTCTGGCGGATATCAAGAATCCCATCGGAGTCCCCTTCTAGACACCAAGTCCCATCTGAGGAGCCTAGAACTACCATCCCATCAAGTGGGAG
>CAXEIX010000282.1:0-1642 GCA_963996605.1 uncultured Candidatus Poseidoniales archaeon
CAATGGATTACTATTCGGATACCAGCAGAATAAACTTCCAAGCAACTGTGCTGGGTTCCGATAGCCTATCTGAATCTCATTTACATTCTCTTATCCTGTCTAGCGAGGTTTCCAAGGCCCCTACTCACTACGTAGTACTAGATCGGACTCTATTCTATCCAGAGGGTGGGGGCCAACTAGGGGACCAAGGCTTGCTAGGGGATGTTATGGTGTGCGATACCATGATTGAAAATGGCACCATATATCACCTAACTGACGGTCCCGTGCCAATGGGCGATGTGTCATGTACAGTCAATTGGGACAGGCGCCGCCAATTGATGGATCATCACACAGCCGTGCATATCGTCGGAGGGAGTGCCCGGGCTATACTGGGCCCGCATATTTGGCAGGCCGGATCAAACAAGGGAGCACGCTACGCTAGGATCGACCTCACTCACTTTTCCCGCCTTTCAAGGGATGAGATTAATCGTATCGAAGACCTCTCAAATGATGTAATTGCAGCAGATTATGAAGTTGAGAAACTTGTGATGCCACGAGCCGAAGCAGACGAATTATTCGGTTTCGAGTTATACCAGGGCGGACCGCCGAAATCAGGACACATTAGGGTGATTAGAATCGGTGATCACGACGTCCAGGCCTGCGGAGGGACGCATCACGACAAAGTGGGCAAAATTGGGGAGTTGCGTATCATTCGTTCCAGTCAAGTCCAAGACGGGGTGGAGCGTCTGCAGATCGTGGCAGGGGAGACAGCACGCGAGCATGCAAGGGAGCAAGAGCGGCTATTGAGGGAATCAAGTGAGGTCCTAGGGGTCTCCTCGGAAGATCTCCCTTCAGCCGTTTCTAGGTTCTTCGGGGAATGGAAGTCACAACAGAAGAAGATAGAGTCATTGGAGGCAGAAATAGTCAGATTAAGGACCAGTGGCAGTGGTGATGCTGCTGTTGAGAGGGATGGAATCCGTTATGCGATTATGGAGGTTGAGGGCGGCATTAGGGCACTAATGTCTATGCTCGGGGAACTAACCAGGGACCCATCAATTCCTACACTTGCGATTCTCGGCACAAAGGATGGCGGAGGGAAACTTATCGTTGCTATTACCGAAGGAACTCCTGCCGCAGAACTCCATAATGCTGTGGAAATACTCAATTCAATTTCCTCCCATATAGGTGGGGGCGGAGGGGGGAGCCCCACAATGGCACAAGGAGGGGGTTCTAATTCGGATGGCATCCCAGCAGCGCTTGACTCAGCACGACAACTCCTAGGTTTGTGAGAAGATGAGCGTTTCAGTTGATGCTTCCAAGCGTGCCTCTTCTATCGAGTACGCGATCAGGGACGTTGTAGTTCCAGCCATAGAGCTCGAGAAGCAGGGGCACGAAATTATCAGGCTGAATATCGGGGACCCACTTGCATACAAAGGACTCCAGACCCCGAAACATATGATTGACGCGTACAAGCGGGCGCTCGACTCCCAAGACAACGGTTACGGCCCGTCATATGGGATCACTTCGCTCCGGAGGTCGATTGCAAACGCCGAATCCAGCAAAGGATGGGCGTGCTCGGAGGAAGATGTTTACGTAACCCATGGAGTTACTGAGGCATTACAGATTCTATTTGCAGCCTTTCTGGAACCGGGCGATTCGATTC
>CAXEIX010000283.1:0-1632 GCA_963996605.1 uncultured Candidatus Poseidoniales archaeon
ATGGCAAGGATAGATTTCCCCCCCTTCTCCCCATGGGGCGCAACAGACTTCACGGCCCAGTCCATTGAGCTTGTTGGGCCGATGCCATGGGGGGAAATGAGGCATGGTAAGCACTATGAAGACACTTGGGTGGATCACTTTGAGCTGCCAGATGGTTTTTCCAAGGGCGAAGGGAACAGAACCGTACTCAATTGGATCACGGACCAACCTCTAGTTCCCGGACATTACATGCTCGACGCGTGCTTGATACTTTCAGATCAAGATCCCGGCGAGACTTGCCATTCGTGGGTACTCTTGAGATTCAGTGTCCCCGCTGACGAATCTCCAATTCTCGGTTCGGCTGCTGCTGCTGCAATCGTCTTCATGGGGATGCTAGCATGGATGGGGGCGTCATTGAGTGGTGGACAACTACCCCTGCCTGCCTATGGTGCGATCATTCTCCTCGCGCTGGCATCATCTGTGACCGCATTCAACCTCCCAGACATAGACTCGGAGAACTACAGAAAAGGGGGCGCGGCACCAAATTTCATCCTCCTTTCCCATGATCCAGATTCTGGAGCAGGATCTCTGTCAGACCTTTTGGATGACTCAGACGTGGCGGTGATCGGTTTGTTCACGCCCGGTTCTCCGAATGCCAAGAGGCAGATGGTTGACTTCGAGTCGGCCGAGAAGCTCCTTTCCATCGACGGCCTTTCCGCATCCTTCGCACAGATAGCCACTGGAGAGGATGTGAAGGCTTACAATTTGGATGACTTTTCACAGGAAGTAAATGGGTCATGGCCCTTACTACTCGATGACGGCACTGTTGGAAAATCTCTACCCAGCGGCCCCACTGATTCGGTTTTCGTCATTGACTCAGCTGGATTCATTGGTGCTTGGTCACCGGGTTCGATGTCTCCTTCGGACATCCAATCGTCTTCCAAGGATGCCTCATTCGGATCAGGAAAATCACCTCTTGTTTTACTCTCAATGGCTGCAGGCCTCTCGCTTCTTCCTTTGCTTGTCCTATCCATGCCTAGTGAGAGGAAGTACGAGGCTCCCGAAGAGGCACTGATTCCCGGTGTTGGAATTTTCATGACCATGTGGGCCTCATCATCTGGATTCTTGGCATGGGCTATCCCGATCGCAATCCTCTCATCATTGGGACTTGGGGCCCATTGGATAGCTATCGAGATGATTTTGTCCATAATCCTGGTTTACCACGGGGTTTCGATGTTGACTAGAGGGAGAGTTTTCGAAATAGATCACTTGTCCCGCTTCCTACATTCTAAGATGGGTCATAAGTACAGGGAATGGAGGGATAACAAGAGATTCTCTGAAGACGTATACCTGGGACTTTGGCTCGCATGGCTTTCGTGGCTCATCGACCCCTCGATGATAGCACAAGGAGTAGGATCAATGGCCAGATCGGGACTTCTTGGCGTGTCCCTCTCGCCATTGATGCTGATCGGATTCGGAGTATCAGCAGGATTGGTAGTAGCGATATTGCGTTCTATTCCTCTTTTGCTCGGAAAGTATGCCGCGATTATTGGTTTGCTCAGCGTCGGCGTACGCCCGAGGGCATGGGGCGTTTCTATCGCAATCATGGGCCTATGGACGCTAATTAGCATCTCAATGGGTCCTCTTACGTCT
>CAXEIX010000284.1:0-1627 GCA_963996605.1 uncultured Candidatus Poseidoniales archaeon
ATGAGCTGGTATGTGAAGAGAATAATGAGGCACCGAAGGGTTACACTACATTCTGGAAATATCTGAGGCATCTTGAATCGGAGGGACTGATTGTCAGCAGGTCCTCCAGTACGAATAGAGGAAGGGGCAGGACACGCTACATAACGATGCCAAACTCAGTTCCTGCGGTAATAGGAAGTAGGATAGAAAACGAGCTTCTGAGAAGATAAGTAGTAATTAGACTCCGAACCGCTCTTATAGGGGCCTTATGTCGGGATGCCGTCCAAGGTGAATAGATGGCAGGCGAGCAGTCCTTCAAGGCAGTGGTGAACGACACCGACCCCAAGTCAGGAGGGAGGTCATTCGCAATGGATATCACAGGTGCAAACTACAACCACTTTCTGGGGAAGAAGATCGGAGATTCGGTGGACGGAATGTTCGTCGGAGACGAAGATACGACTCTCAACGGTTACAAGCTGGAGATAACAGGCGGATCAGACGTCACAGGTAGGGCAATGAGGCCGGATCTTGACGGATCAGGGGTCAAATCGGTTCTGATTACAGCCGGAGTGGGCTACAAGGGTAAGAAATTCGTAAATAAGAATAGCAAGGAGTACCGATACAAGAGCGATGGCCTAAGGAGGAGGAGGAACCTCCGTGGGAATGTGATCAGTCAGGATACACGTCAGATTAATCTCAAGGTGGTTGATTCCGGCAAGCGCTCGCTTGCCGCGATTATCAACGGAGAGGAAGCCGCAGTCGAACAGCCCTCTGGTGAAGAGGAGTGACGACTGGGGTGATTGAAGCTGGCCAGAGCAAACAGCAAGCAGCCTGAAGTCAATATCGGCATGGTTGGTCACGTCGACCACGGAAAGACCACTCTGACGCAGGCGCTATCCGGAACCTGGACAGATACGCATTCAGAAGAACGCAAGAGGGGAATTAGCATCAAGTTGGGGTACGCCGATACCTCATTCCACGTTACTTCTGACGGTGAGCACTACGCCAAGGGAAAGCATCCAGAGGGCGAGAAGGGGAAGGGCGACCTGCTCAGATCGGTATCCTTCGTTGATGCTCCGGGTCACGAGACCCTGATGGCCGTGATGATATCGGGAGCATCCATCATGGACGGAGCATTGCTACTAGTGGCAGCGACTGAGAAGTGCCCCCAGCCCCAGACAAGGGAGCATCTAGCAGCCCTCGAGATAGCCGGAATCAAGAACATCGTGGTGGTCCAGAACAAGATCGACATCGTCAGCAAGGAGAGGGCCATGGAGTCCTACGACGAGATTCAGGAGTTCGTCAGCGGGACTATTGCTGAGGATGCTCCGATCATCCCGGTATCGGCCCATCACGACGTGAATCTGGATATCCTGATTGAGGTCATCGAGGAGACCATCCCTACTCCCGACAGGTCTCAGGATGAAGGGGGCTTGATGTACGTCGCTAGGTCTTTTGACGTGAATCGTCCGGGTTCCCGTCCCTCCGAGATCAAAGGGGGCGTGATTGGGGGAAGCATAGTTGAGGGCTCTTTCAGCCTCGGCGATAGCATACTAATTGCCCCGGGTAGGAGGATAGAGGAGGGCAACAAGATCCGATGGGAGCCCCTCAGGACCACGATAAACGGCATCAAGGGAGGCGGTAAAGA
>CAXEIX010000285.1:0-1625 GCA_963996605.1 uncultured Candidatus Poseidoniales archaeon
TGGTTTCCGAATCCAAGCGAGTTTTTCGAGTGGCTGCAATAGACGACTTGAATGACGATCAATCGAAGTTCTGCTACCGTACTCTTCGAAGACTAATGGCACATACAAGAGCATGGCAACCAGGCCTGTTCAGGCTGATCGACCGACTCGAGGATGCAGCACTAAGGGGGCACTCTTCACTAATCGAGAACCCATGGAGGCTAGATCTGGACATTCCCCCAAGATGCTCGCAAGGTCAGGGCGATTTGTTCGTAATGATTCACAACCATTCGCGAAAATCTTCCCAGGTTGAAGTCGATATCATCGCAGCCGATGGGGAACCCCATCACCAGACCCTCAGGCTGAACCCTCCAGTCTCTAGACAACCCAAGAAACCAGCGAAGATTGGAGAAGAGGGCAACGACATCGTCGACGTTCTGGGAAGGCTAATAGACAACTCCCTAGTATTGTGGATAGGCCTAGCGTGGCCACAGGGAGCAACGGGTTCCAAACCGATACAGGTCAATCTAAGAGGACCAAACGGGGAGACGGTCTCATCATTCGTGGTTCAGACCACTCTTTCATCAGGATTCAATCCAGAAGGAGCAACTGAGAAGATGCTGGATGCAGCAGTGGCCGTTAGAAGAATTGCAATTTCCGTAGCGGATTGACGTCTCGTAGGACGTCGATAAAGCGTCACGTTCTTGTGATTGGGACCTCTGGCGAGATTGAAAGATGGAGTCTAGAGAAGTTGTGGTTATCGGCTCAGGACCAGCTGCGCTTCGCGCAGCGATAGCCTGCTCAGACGCGGGGGTGGTCCCATTGATGATAGACGAACTCGGAGTCGGATCAGGATCCGGCTCCCCCCCAGTAGCCGGTCTCGCCGCATCGATTGACGAATTAAATTCACAATCTCACATGGACGATACGCTAGCTGCGGGTGGTGAATTTTGTAACGAATCCGTAGTTTCCAGGACTTGTAATGAAGGAGTCTCAACGCTTGCTGAGTTGGAAAGATGGGGGCTTGCCCTCAGACGCAGGGAGGGAGGTCTTCCTCATGCAGCCCCTGCTCCCGGGCACCAAGTACCACGTCTTACGGGCTGTGGGGACTCAACCTCCAGAGAGGTTACTAGGATTCTAGAGGAACAGGCTATCAAGCGAGGTATTCAGCGGAATGCTGACTATTTGCCTCTCTCTATTGTTTCTGACAACAACCAAGTCAGAGGACTAGTCACCCTGAACATCTCTACAGGAGAAATCGAACCATTTCAGACAAAGGCCGTCATCCTCGCAACCGAGGGACACCAAGGACTGTGGTCAAACCCGAGCGAGGGTTCGGGAACTGGATCAGCCCTCGCACTATCTGCTGGCATCGAACTTAGGGGGATGGGAAAAACTCCCAGGCACCCACTAACAATCAGAGACTGCGGCATCCACATCCCAATAGACGTACTGGGTTCAGGGGGCAGGATAAGGAGAGAAAACGGAGACGACATTGGACCAGAGGAGGCTCTAGAAGGAGAGAACTGCGTACTCGATTTGAGAGGAATGGACCCAGAAGCAAAGTCCTGGTTCTCACAAACATCATCGCGAATCAGGGACAGGCTCGGACTGGACATCACAAGAGACGTAGTTACTTTGTCCCC
>CAXEIX010000286.1:0-1625 GCA_963996605.1 uncultured Candidatus Poseidoniales archaeon
CGACTCCATCTGGTCCGAGGCCTGTGACATGGGGGATGACGATGGCGATGGGATTAACACCTACTACGTGGCAGGTAAGTGGAGGGGCACAGGGTTAGCCACAGTTCCAGAGAATTACTACCTCATCTGGGGCTACTGGACGGAGGAGGTGTACGTCGAGCCAGACCCACCAGAGATGTACATCAACGAAGACGGGATCGACTGCTTCAACGGATTCATCCTCAGGGGGCAAGACTGGGAGGACAGCAGGGTCGACTGCCCTTCAGAGGCCAGGCTCTCGGGGAGTCACGGGTTCGACGACGATGGCGACTGCCTAGCTCTCGATGATGGGAACGGAAACGACGAGAACAGGAACGGCATCGCTTGCGACGTCCAGTGGATCGCATCGAATGGAGTCGTGACCTGGATCGAGACCGACTACCTGGTCGATGAGGATCCCGACGAGCAGGAGTACATTGGGGAGCTAGACCATAGGACGTTCGTCATAGCGGTTGGAAAGATGGCATTCGTCATCCTCCTGGGGCTCTTCATCCCGCTGTTCCTCTCCCTCGGACTGGTAAGGGACGAGACCGAGAACGGCACTCTGCACCTTCTTCTCTCTAAGCCGATACACCGTGCCGAGTTCATCGTCTACCGTCTTTCCGGCTATCTCGCCATCGCCGGAAGCTATGTGATAGCGCTCTCCCTAATTATGGGTCTTATTTCGTCCATCCTAGGTCCGGGGGACCAGTTGATCCGGCTCTCGGACATCCCCGTCTGGATAGGCATCGGGGTCGCCACGACCCTGGTCCTAGCCGCGTACGGCTCGATGTTCAATGCAATGGGCCTGATCTCTCCCAAGTACGGGGTCTACCTCTGCATAGTCTTCGGGATATGGGAGTTCATGATGGGGAGCTTCTCCATAGTCAATCCCAATTGGACCGTGGCAAGCGTCTCGATCTCTCACTGGGCGCTCCAGATGATAGATGCGGTCGTAATGCTCGCCTGGCCTGACACCATCCAGTGGGCTCAGATGGACAACGCGTTCGGGATAGGTTCGGGGCTCTCCGTATTCTGGCAGCCACCGGTCCACACGCTAGGGACCGCATCCGCTGGAATTGCCCTGTTGAACAGCATTCTGGTACTTCTCATGGTAACCGCTGCATGGGTCTTCATCGCCAAGTCGGTATTCAGCCGCAGGGAGATCATGTGACTCGCATGCAGGAGAGCCCGAGCAAGTTCGAGGGGGACTTCTCGTCCCTGTGGCGCCTAGACGTGATGCCCCCCATCCACGGCCTCTCGTGGTGGTGGTACTGGGTGCTCATCCTGGTCCCGGACCCGGAGAACCCCAAGAGGTCCCGTCAGCTGATGACGCTCTGGTCGACGAAGGAGACGAAGGCCGTGCGGGTGAGCGGGCACTGGTGGAAGCCCGGATCGAGGATGCACAAGGACGAACACGGGGGATTCGTCATCCCGGGGATGGTCTGCGCATGGTGGTACGACGGCGAGACAATGCACGAGCCCCTCACCATGAGGGAGTGCCGCATGGCAGTCGTAGGCGACGAGCATCCCCTCTGGCCAGATGAGGGGGATGGACTGGGGGCCGGGGCGGTCGTCCCCATCGACAGTGAGGACCTCTCAATGGG
>CAXEIX010000287.1:0-1610 GCA_963996605.1 uncultured Candidatus Poseidoniales archaeon
CGTCACCGTCCGAGTCCTTCTGTTCTGTCTCGTCATTCGGGAATGCGTCACTGTTGTCGCCTACGCCATCGCCGTCAGAATCCGAGTCCTCGGAAGCGTCGTTCGGGAATGCGTCACTGTTGTCGCCTACACCATCGCCGTCTGTATCAATCGATTCTGTGCCGTCGGATGGGAACGCATCGGCATTGTCGCCGATACCGTCCGAGTCGGAATCCCTGCTCTCTGCAGGGTCGGTGATGAACGCGTCCGAGTTGTCGCCAACGCCGTCACCATCGTAGTCATTCCACTCACTTATATCGTTGATGAAGGCGTCAGTATTGTCTCCGTAGCCATCCCCATCCATGTCAGAGGATTCACTAGCATCGAACGGGAAGACATCCAAGACGTCTAATGTACCGTCATTGTCATCATCATCGTCGGCATTGTCTCCGATCCCGTCTCCGTCCGAATCCATGTACTCGTCGGCGTTGTTCGGGAACGCGTCCTCTGCATCTCCGACACCGTCGCCGTCTGCGTCATTCGATTCACCGCTGTTCAGTGGGAAGTCGTCCAGTCCGTTCGGGACCCCGTCGCCATCTGCGTCCTCGTCCTCGTTGTCGCCTATTCCGTCGCCATCGGAATCGGTGGTCTCGTTCGCATCATTGGGGAAGTCGTCCGCATTGTCGCCGACTCCGTCGCCATCCGTGTCAGTGGTCTCATTCTCATCGAATGGGAAGGCATCCAGGTCGTCGTTGATCCCATCGCCATCACTGTCCTCGTCGCTGTCATCCGTGCCATCTCCGTCAGCATCGGTATCGGCGTTGTCACCAGTTCCGTCGCCATCTGTGTCCGTGGTCTCGTTCGAGTCCAGCGGGAAGGCGTCTCCATTGTCTCCGGCGCCATCTCCGTCTGAGTCATACTGCTCGTTCGAGTCCAGAGGGAAGGCGTCTCCATTGTCTCCGACGCCATCTCCGTCTGAGTCATACTGCTCGTTCGGATCCATTGGTAGTTCGTCGGCATTGTCGCCCAGACCGTCTCCGTCGGTGTCTTCCCACTCCTCCGGATCGTCTGGGAATCTGTCGTACCAGTCCAAGTAACCGTCAGAATCAGTATCCTCCACGCATTCTCCGGTCAGGTTGTAGCTTTCCGAATATGCGGAGGTGGCGTTCTCGTTCTCCACCAGCGAGACTGAGATCTCGATGTAACAGGATTCGATGTTCGTGACTACTTCTATCCAGACACTGGAGTCTACTAGTCCTGCAGGTATCGTGTAGGTTCCTGAGGAGTTTGATTGCACCCCATCGATGACAACGTCGTAGGTTATCGACCAGTTGCTTGTTCCGCTTAGGTTGAATGCTGATGCCTCGAACATCATCGAGTAATCGTATCCCCCATCCGAGAAGCCCATTGCCGTGGTCGGTGGGCCGACCGAGGACTCGGTGTAGAAGTACTCATCCTCGCCCATCGAGCAGTCATTGTTCCCGTCATTTACCAGGCCCATGCTGATAGTCGTCATGTCGTAGCAGTCGTACCAGCTGTCTGGGTCGTTTGTGGGGTCTCCGTCTCCGTCTGAGTCTGTGCTCAGATCCATGTCGAATGGCTCGTCCGCTCCGTCGCCACAGTCCTCTGTT
>CAXEIX010000288.1:0-1606 GCA_963996605.1 uncultured Candidatus Poseidoniales archaeon
GTTATTCATTGGTTTTTCTTCATCTGATTTCCGGCATTATGGCAACATTTCTTCTTCTAATGATAGTCTGGTTTCCCGAATTCATGCTCGGTTCGACTGAAGTAAGTATTCAGACGTCTAGAGCACGTGAGGTTTCAGGGGAAGTCTTTGAGCCGATGAAGTCGGAACAAGGGAAATGCCCGGTTTGCAACCAAAAAACAACTGCTATTCGGGAGTCTACTGGGGATATCAGCATCCCTTGCGCTTCAGATGACTGCACTGGAAAGGGGATTTATGGTTCAGAATGTGGACAATGTGGGACTAGGATACCATCCAGAGTTGTTTGTTCAAATTGTGGATCAAATACGCCCGTAGGGAGCCACTTTGGTAGGGTTGAGGCTTGGTGAAGGATCGAGTTACTGAGTTTCAAGATGCTGGAATCAGCGATATCGAAGAAATATCGAATAAAGATGCGGCAAGAATGGTTGTCGCTTTCAGCTTATCAATGCTAATAATTTTGGCGTCGTCCATTGCGATACTCTATATTTGGAAGGGTGAGGATCTGGTGATCGAGAGACCATCTCCAGCCCTTTCTTCTTGGGAAACCGAATACAAGGGCCTTACTGGTGTGAGTAACCAAACACTATCCGGACTCAATGGCGAAGGGGTAGTTATCTGCGTAGTAGACTCAGGGATAGACCTGAGTCATCCCGATCTCAGCGATCTTGTTCTGAAGGGGTGGCTAGATTCGGTTAATGGCCTCGATGAGCCGTATGATGACGAAGGGCACGGAACCGCAATGTCTGGCATTATAGTTGCTGATGGGGGTTTGAAAGGGGTTTCCAGGGGGGTTGGGCTACTAGTTGCAAAGGCGATTAATGAAGAAGGCCAGGGAGATTCGAGCTCAGTCGCAAATTCTGTAGACTGGTGCGTTCAACAGGGAGCAGACATCATCTCCCTGAGCCTTGGTGGGGGTCAGAGTATCGGATCCGGATTTTTCATCACCGACGAACTGGAACAATCAGTGGATGAAGCACTGGATAGTGGAGTTTTCATAATTGCTTCAGCGGGAAATGACGGTGAGGACGATGATGGTGATGTGGGTTCACCGGGATCTATAGAGGACGTCATTTGCGTTGGAGGAGTTACTCGTACTGGAGACATCTGGTCAGGTAGTTCCGAAGGGGATAATGATGGGAGGTTATGGCCAAATCCAATTCTCCCAAGGAATAATCCAGATAAAAAGCCGGAGATGGTAGCACCAGGGCACGAAGTACCGGTACTGATGGCATCAGGGGTGGGGAACAGCGGATGGTGGGGTTGGTCTAGCGGCACGTCCGCAGCCACAGCTTGGGTCAGTGGCTCGCTAGCGCTATTGTTGCAAGAAGATTCGAGCCTCCAGAGGGAGAATTCCTCCGGCAGGGAATCGATAGAGTCCGTCAAGGAGGCAATTACACAGTACTCGCAAATGATGGATGGACAAGACTCCCATGATGATCACTATGGCTACGGGCACCTAAGGATCGATCACCTGGTTTCACATTTTGGCGACGGGAACTAGAAACTCTTCAGAAGTGCTACTAGGGTCCCACCTGTCAAATCTGTAAATCCAACAGAGTGACTATCA
>CAXEIX010000289.1:0-1601 GCA_963996605.1 uncultured Candidatus Poseidoniales archaeon
TCTTGCGGCTCACAAGTTGCTGTCGATTTATCCACCAGTGATGTCGTGCTAGATGATGAGTCTATTCCTGGTCTTGACGATGTCGTAGAAGCGATGGGTCCCGAGGATGATTCGGGTGACGGCGAGGCAATATTGCCCTTCGGAATGGGTGCGAAGGCCGAAGTTCTTCAATCCGCACTTCCATTCGGAGTAGGTTCAAACAGCCCGGATGTTGGCGAAGTTACAATTCAAGATTATGATGGTCCTATTGAAGACGAAATTTCTGAAGAAAAAGTAAATCTTCCTGATGATGAGTTCATCGATTCGATAGAGGAAAATATTCCTCCATCTTTTAGTCCAACCGAAGTTGAGCACGTTGAAGAGCCAAAAACTCCCTCGCTGCCTGAAATATCTCCTGAACCAGAAATCGTCCGCCTCGTAGCGGAAGATACTCCTGATGACCCTATGCCTGAACTCCCCACACCAGCTCCAGAGGCTATTGAAGACCCCCTGGATGCGCTTTCTGAAGACGTGCCTGATATGTGGCGGATAGATGCTGCTGCAGTTGATATGGATGAGATATATTCCCAGGATGAGCAAATAATTGAAGTTTCATTTGATGATGATTTAGGTAGTGGTGACGTTCAGGTTACATTTGATGATTTTCATCACACTGCTGTAGAGGACTCTATGGCGTCAGATGATGATGCTCCGTCACTTCACCCAGCTAGGGCACTACCAGTTGACACAGTGGGTGAACCTGACCTAGAATTGATGATTCAAACCTCTTTCAACCACATGGGAGATTCGTCTTGGATACAGGCGGCACAAGTACTCTCGTCCGCATCGACAAATCGTCAAAATGATCCTTCTATTCTGAACAATCTTGGATTGGCATTATTGCAATCTGCACTCGAGATGGATAACAAGGGAGACCCAATGTCATCTTCGCAGTATGAGGCTTCGATAATGGCTCTCAGACAAGGTGCTAAAGTAGACTCTGAAAACAACACGTTATTGTTGAATTTAGCACACGCACTTTTAGTCAGCGGACGTGCAGAAAAAGCTCTTGGAGTTCTTAATGTACTTAGGACTAGAGACTCCTCAAATGTAGAGGTTGAAAATGCTCTTGGAGCAGGATTAATTCAACTGGGAAGATTCGAAGAAGCACGTTCTGTGCTTTCACCATATGCTGAAGATACGGTCGTTTTGGGCAATTTGGAATTGATTTGAGCGGGGTTTCCGCTCGAGTCCTGACACTGATTTCTGAGTGTTTTTCGACACCGAAATGAATACTTTAAAACGGGGTACTGAGTCGCTATTTCTACGGCTCCTCTTACCACCTTGAAACACTGCCCATCCCGATGGCTTGATATAGGGGAGGTAGGTCGGGGGGTTGCTTATGCACTTGGGCATGCCAATATGCCTGGGGAAGTGACTAGAAGGGCCGCCCTGCGGGGAGACGGTCTTTCAACGATGTCTAAATTGGCATGACTGGATACCGAAGGGTTACTCGCACAGGTGTGGTACATACACATTCTGTTGCTACAACCCATCTGGGGGATCGCTCGGCTCGAGTACCGAAGAAGGTCGTGACAAGCTGCGATAAGCTGCGGGGAGAC
>CAXEIX010000290.1:0-1592 GCA_963996605.1 uncultured Candidatus Poseidoniales archaeon
CTTCCTGCTATCTCCGCACATCACAGGCACTATTGGCGTCTCACTTACGCCGGTGTCGAATCCCATTGAGTCGAGTTGTTCCTTGAAGTATGACGTGTTATCCCACAGCCTCTGGACGTGTTCCGGTTCGGACATCAGGACTTCT
Source organism: uncultured Candidatus Poseidoniales archaeon (assembly GCA_963996605.1). Classification (GTDB taxonomy): domain Archaea; phylum Thermoplasmatota; class Poseidoniia; order Poseidoniales; family Thalassarchaeaceae; genus UBA36. The sequence goes on from CAXEIX010000290.1 coordinate 146, forward strand.
ATCGCTGCCTTCTGTGCTGCTGCGACACCTGGCGGCTGGCTCCCCGAGAGTAACCAAGACCTGCTGTGGTTCAGTGCATGTGTCCTGACGTCCTCACTTCCAGCTAGGATCCCCCCTTGGACCCCCAGAGCCTTCGAGAATGACCCGACCTCGAATGTGACCCTCCCCTGGAGGCCGAAGTGGGAGACGATTCCCCTTCCCTCGCCCAAGACCCCCTCGCCGTGACAGTCATCCACGAATGTCATTGCTCCGTGCTCCTCTGCGAGGTCTGCGATCTCGTCGAGAGGGGCAATGTCGCCGTCCATGCTGAAAACTCCATCAGTGATTATCAGCTTGCGCTCTGAGTCCTCGTGATCCTTGAGTACCCTCTCCAGCGCCTCCATGTCGTTATGGGGGTAAACTGCCCTGGATGCCTTGGTGAGTCTAACTCCGTCGATAATTGACCCATGGTTTAGCTCGTCTGAGATTATGACGTCCTCGGATCCGCGAACCAGTGTGGGGATCAGTCCCACGTTGGCAGTGTATCCGGCCGAGTAGATCAGGGATGCCTCGACCTCCTTGAATTCTGCACAGGTTCTCTCTGCCTCGAGGTGCAGGTCCATCGTCCCCGCGATCGCTCTGACCGAGCCTGAGCCTGCGCCGTACTTCTTCGTAGCCTCGACTGCAGCCTCCACGACCCTGGGATGAGTAGTCAGATTCAGGTAATTGTTCGCAGACAGCATGATCATCTCCCTACCATCGATGGTGCATCTAGGCTCATTCGCAGCCTCCAAAGTAGGGGGGTCCCAGTCCAATCCCTGGGACTTTAGTTCGGCGTACCTGTCACGCATCCATGACATGTCGACTGGCATGACTCGCTGAGGGCATCCTAGTTCATTGACTAATCGGAGGGAATGTGTGAGAGGATTGATGCGTGGGTTTCCATCGCGGTACATGGCAACAGGGGACGTGGAGCTGGTTGTCGTGGGAATCGCCCAGGACGGCGGGGTGCCGCAAGCAGGATGCTCGTGCGAGAGATGCGTTTCTGCATTGAACGAACCGGCCAATATCCTGTATCCGGTTTCGTGCGTAATCAGGGGACTGGACGGAAGCGTGCACCTCGTCGAGGCAACTAGGGGCCTGTCCTCCCAGCTTGGGATCGCGTCCACATCCCTTGGCATGGGCGACTCTCTGATTCCGGATTCAGTGACCCTCACTCATGCCCACCTGGGTCACATAGACGGTATCGGCCAGTTTGGCAAGGAAGCGATGGGGCAGAGCGGGGTGCCACTCTTCGCCAGTAGCAGTGTGATCAGAGTCCTCGACGAGAGGCGGCTTTCGGACCCCTTTCGGGCCAATGAAACTCTATCAGGAGCTTCTTTCAGACCGACCGAGGGATGCGGTTTCGAGTTGGAGTTCGTCCGTGTCCCGCACAGGGACGAGCACTCCGATACGCATGCCATCAAAG
>CAXEIX010000291.1:0-1576 GCA_963996605.1 uncultured Candidatus Poseidoniales archaeon
GCCACGCTGACTGGTGCCGATTTGAGTGGTGCCGACCTGAATTCTGCCGACCTGACTGGTGCCAACCTGACCTATGCCACGCTGACTGGCGCCGATTTGAGTGGCACTATTTGGTACGGTACAATTTGTCCCGATGGGGCCAATTCAGATGATAATGGGAATACTTGTGAGAATAATAAGAACCATGTCCAAGAAAGACTGGAAGTAGATACGAGGGACTCGGGGCCGATCAACATACCACCATGCAGTAAGATCGCCTCAGAGGGACTCAATCAAACTAGCAATCCGTCGGAATGGCCTGAGATAAGAAACGGCCAATGGCTTGCGATAGATGGGCTAACCAACGTATCCTACGCTTCGATAGAATTCGATAACGACTCGGACGTAGTCGTCGATTATCGTTTAGATTGGATGTGTGGATATACCTACTCAGTGAAGATTCCAGGGGGTTATAACGCCAGTAACGAATATCCAGTGTTTCTCTATCTTCATGGGCAAATCGAGGACTCGGTCTTCTTCAACAACATGCTAACAAACAACTTCCATATTCCTGAAGATGACAAGTACATCATAGTCAGGCCGTCAAAACTCGAGTTGGATTGGGATCCGAAGAAGGCATTGGATGTACTCGAGGATGTGAAATCGCACCTCAGTGTTGATGATGACCGTGTCTATCTCACCGGATTGAGCATGGGCGGGAGGGGCACCTTCATTGTAGCAGCTGCTTTGCCGGAATACTTCGCAGCAATTATGCCCCTGAGCCCACACCATGAGCCGTATTCTTATCTCTCACTTGCTGAGGACGTAGCCCATCTTCCTATTTGGATGAGCCATGGTACCGAAGACAATACCTCCTCGTTCGAAATGGCGGAACAGATGGCGGCCAATCTAGCGGATTTGGGTGCCGAGATAGAGTTTCATCCGGTGGTCGACGGGGGCCATTACATCTGGTTCCCCATCTACTCCGACCCATCTGCCATGCAGTGGATGTTATCGCATGTCAGAGGCCAATAGGCGCTGATTATGATCTCTGATTTCGGATGCCTAATAGGGAAGTTGTCCATAGCCGGGTTAATGGATATCCGGCCCATTATCAATCTAGGAAGGTTGCTAGTAGTTTTCTTGTTCATCCTATTCGTCATATTCAGCAGGACTTCAATGCTCAGAGACAATCCCCTTAGTGGAATCTTGGGTTAATGGCGACGATTACATCAATGCTGAGTAGAGGCATATTGCGATTAGTCCTGGGAAAATCACCATCGGCGGTGTTGGAATGTGTTCCAAATAGCCTCTGAATTTTGCTCCGAGGATCGTTCCAAATACTAGCGCCAAGCCTATTGCAGTACCTAACAGAATTGCTTCTGTTGCCTCTGCGTCTTCTACATTGAAGCTGCAGTAAAGGTTGATTGCTCCTATTCCCGCAAAACCTCCGCCGATTAGCATCCTCATTGACGCTGCCGGGCCCCCTTCTACCCCCTCAACTTCGCCAAAAATACTCTTGTTGAAACCAATTGGATCTCTATTCTTCATTATTGCCACGAGGACCAAGATGGCCCCCACGATTTGCATGGCCAGT
>CAXEIX010000292.1:0-1571 GCA_963996605.1 uncultured Candidatus Poseidoniales archaeon
TCGTCTAGTTCGAGATTAAGCGACCGCCTCTCCGATTCGGGATTCCTCTCTGATCGGAATATGAATCAGAGCCGAGAAAACTCCGGCTGCTATTCCAACCCACCAAACAATCGTATAGGACCCATATGAGTCATACAAAACCCCCCCAAGCCAAACTCCGATGAAACTCCCTAGTTGGTGAGAGAAGAACACGATTCCATAGAGTGTCCCCATGTATCTTAGTCCGTATATGTGAGCCACTAGTCCACTGGTCAGGGGGACCGTAGCAAGCCATAGGAATCCCATGGCGAACGAGAATATCAGTACCGAGTTAGCTGAAACCGGAGTCATGATGAAGAAGGTCGCAGCTATTGACCTACCAGCGTAGATTCCCGATAAAAGCCATTTCTTTCCGAACCTATTACCTGCCCATCCAGCCACCAGAGTCCCGATAATATTCGAGAAGCCGATTACGGAAATAGCGAATCCTCCCAACGCTGCCGTTGTCTCGATACCGAGATCTCCACACCATCCTCTAGGATCAATCGGTGAACTCATTTCTGTGACCAGTGCTGGAAAGTGCGCCGTGATGAAAGCAAGTTGATATCCACATGAGAAGAAACCGACGAATATCATTGAGAAGGAAGGGTCTTTGAACGCCAATTTCAGGATATCTCCCATGCTTTCTTCCAGTTCATCCTTGCTAGCAGCAGGACCAACCCGCATGAACGGAAGAAGTAGAATTGTCGAAATCACAAATACAGCGAATACTAGGAAAACAGATTGCCATACCATCCTGGATAGGAGTGCCACGGCAACGGGCGGCCCTACGACCTGCCCCAATGAACCAGCTGCAGTGGCGATAGCCAGACTCATCGAACGATGCTTGTCGGCACTCGCTCTCCCCACTACTGCCAAGATAACTCCGAACCCAGTTCCAGCAATGCCAAAACCAACAAGTATGGAGTAAAACTGGTGTTCTATTGGAGTAGTTGAACCCGCGGTTAGGATCAAGCCCAGCGAATATAGAATCGCTCCCATCACTATTGCCCTCCGATCTCCGATCTTTTCAGCAACAGCCCCGAAAATAGGCTGACCGAATCCCCATGCTAGGTTCTGGATAGCAATTGCCAGACTGAACTCAGTTCGTCCCCAGCCGAAATCCTCGGCAATTGGAATTTGGAAAACTCCGTAGGACGCTCTGACGGCAAAACCAATCAGCGTGATTACACAGCCAACTATGAGGACAGGAGTGAATAGTGGAGCAGACCTATTCACTTGCTCCGTGGCCAAAACCCCTATACCAGGGCCTCCTCAAGTTCTGCAGTGAAATCAGTACTGTATTCTCCAGAATTTCTGAATGCCTCACAAACAATCTCTACCAGTGCTCCACCTGGGAGTTTTGGGACCTCATAGGCAGCTCTGGCAGGAGGGATAGTTTCGGTAAGCCAGTCGGAATATACCTCATTGATCTTCGAATAGAAATCAATGTCAGTCATCAGGATTGTCACCTTAACTAGGTCGGCCTTGGAGCTGTCTGCCGCAGCAAGCAAGTCATCGATTTTAGCAAGAACCCCAGATGTTTGGGATTC
>CAXEIX010000293.1:0-1569 GCA_963996605.1 uncultured Candidatus Poseidoniales archaeon
AGAACGCCATGCTGTCCACAAGACGTCTTGCATTGTGTGATCTTACTGCTAGAGAACTCCAACTTGGATTGGGCATCATGGGGATCGATGTCCCAGAGAGAATGTGAATTTAGGCATATTCAAAATATGTAACCTCTCGCAGTTACCATGGTTAAAGTAGGCGACAAGGCCCCTGATTTTACATTGAAGAACGCGGTAAAAGAAGCAGTAACTCTATCAGACTACCACGGAAAGACTGTGATTTTAGCATTCTACCCAGGAGCATTTACTGGCGTCTGTGACAAAGAGATGTGCTCTTTTCAAGAAAAACTCGCAAATCTGAATGATTGTAATGCGACTGTATTTGGGATTAGCGTCGACTCTCCATGGGCAAATGCAGAGTTTGCGAGAAGATACAACTTAGAATTCGAATTACTTTCGGATATCGACAGAGATGTAGTCGAATTATACGATGCTAAATTTGTCGGCCTCGGTGGCCTAGATGGTTATGTCAGCGCTAACCGCGTCGTCGTCATAATCGGAAGCGAGGGGACGGTCCAGTATCGCTGGGTCGCAGAAAATCCTGGAATCGAGCCAGACTATGACGAAATAACCTCTTTCTGTGCTACTTAGCCCCACGCTAGGTGACGAACTAGGGAGCCATAGATGATCCCCGAAACAGATAGGCTCTCTTCGTTGAATCTGTCCATATTGTCCAAGTAAGTGTGGTATTCTGAAGAACCGGAGCCGTAGCACATCATCGCCAAGCCAAACTCATCTGCTTCTTCCTGGTGAATTCCAAAGACGAATGGCGCATGGTCAGAGTTGTCTGGCATCTGATCTGAGTCAAGTTCCCTGACGATAATGCTGTATTTCTCGTATAGTTCGGGGTGCGTATTAGCAAACTCGTCAACCAAACCCTCGATGTGTTTCACATCCGTCGCACTGTTTCCCTGCAGAGTCACCCCGGAGTTCCTCTCAGCATCTACGTGATTCATATCCAGGTTGATGTACAGTCTGAGGTTATCCTCCAGCATTTCCCTATGCTTGCTGACCCACTCCGAGGATCCCCAGAGGCCTTCCTCCTCCCCGCCCCATGTGCAGAAGTAGATTGTCAACCCAGGATCCCCCAGTTCTTCTTGCAACAAACCGAATTGTCTAGCCATTTCCATAACTGTGGCTGTCCCTGCCGTATTGTCCACCGCACCCTGGCCATTGTATACGGTATCATGATGTGCTCCGACTACAACCAACTGCTCGGTCTCACCCTCTATAATCCCGCAAGGTACGTGGACGTTACCATTGTTCTGATTGTCCACTTCTATTCGGAATTCTAGCATCCCCTCTGAGTTGACTACTTGGTCGCGGATTGTCTCGCCTAAGCTCCTTGATACCATGACAAAACCGATGTCGTAGGGCCTTTCTTCAAACTCTGTGATATCAAGAGATTTGGAATAGGGGACGCAATCATCAGTGACCAACTCATCGCAATTTTGTCTGGAATTTACTGCTATCAAACCCCTCAGCCCGTTCTCTTGGGCTCGCTTCATCAGGATGGTGTTGCTCTCGGTTCCCGGCTGCCCATTCTCG
>CAXEIX010000294.1:0-1564 GCA_963996605.1 uncultured Candidatus Poseidoniales archaeon
CATCGCCACTAGAGGTGCCTTGATCCTGGGATGTCTCTGGGAGTTCTCCTGAGTCATCCTCGCCCCCTACTGCAGAAAGGGTGATCTTTCCGACACCGACCCAACGCCGAGTTCCAAGAGGCAGGGATCCGTCCTTGGGTGCTCGAGTCCATCCCCCCCTGTACCAGTCATTGCTTCCATCCTGGTCACGGTCATCGAGATTCCATGAGGATGAGCTCCCTGAATCTGAAGAGAATGCGTACAAAACGCATCCATTCTGATTCCTGAAGTGGGGTTTGCCATTGATTTGCCCTGCCTGTTGCGAGTAGGGGCCATTGAAACGACCATCTGGGTGACTCTCGATAGAAATAGACTGGCCGTTGGAGAAACTCTGCGAGGGGCCCGATTCGATAATTGATAGCAGTTCGTCCAACTCAAGGTATCCTGATGAGTCCTCATCGAGTGCACCGAAGATTGCATTCACGATAGCCTGAGGGGCTGTTTGGCCGGTAATCGACCTGAGTGCGCTCTCGAACTCGTTCTTGGATAGGTTTCCGTTGTTGTCGGAGTCGAACTTTGAGAAGAGCGATTCCGCAGTATATCCCCTCTCCCTGAGTATTTCCTGTAGGTTCTTGATTGCAATTGCCTCGATGTTTGTCTTCACGCATCCACTTCCAGTACCCCTCTGAAGACGGTTCTGGAAATGAGTGTTGTCGCTGCATGGACGTCGTTTTGGGGTATGAAAATGCGAATAGATAATCTGTCCACTTCGATGGGCAAGGTCATGGCAACTGGGTGGGAGCCGAGTGGACTTAGCGCCGCCGAAGTCGAGGATGGAGAAGCTTACCATAGGGCCCTATATCACGACGGGGATACGAATAGACCTGTGAATTGGCACAAAAATTCTGTCGAAAGTCTGATTGAAATGGCCATCCCGCACATATCGGACGGGGCTCTTGTTGTTGACTACGGAAGTGGGACGGGCGGATCTGCGATTGAGATGTTGAAATCTCTGGATGAGCGAGGGGTTGAGATCGAATTGATACTGATTGACCCATTGGTGTCTTGGTTCTCCAAAGCCAGGGAGATTCTTGGTCAGAGAGATGATGTTCACTTCGAATTGTCCATTCAGAAGGATGACTCGGGAAGAACCTCGTTCAGAAGACTGGAAGACATCCTAGGAGGGAGGAAGGCGGATGTTATCATCTCGTCTTCTACGCTCCACCTCATTCCTGCAAAAACAATCGGGGACTTGGCAATACAATTTGCTGTCTGCCTCAAAGAAGATGGTGCATTCGTGTGGGATAGCGGAGATTTGGAAAGCGACCTTAGACCGGAGGTATCGGCACTCCTCCATGATCCTTACCGAGCCGTAAGGGAATTGCTCAGGCATGATGAGGAGCGTTCGGCTATACTATCTCAGATGGATGTTGATGAGAAAAAGAGGCACGAACGTAGATTGGATCGAATATTCCCGTCCCCGATGCCAGTTGAAGTTGTACTTAGAGCCCTTAGCGAGGCTGGTTTCTCATCGGAGATTCACGACAAAGTCATACCCTTCTCCAGGGAAGAAGCGAAGAAATTC
>CAXEIX010000295.1:0-1560 GCA_963996605.1 uncultured Candidatus Poseidoniales archaeon
GGACCAAAGAAGGCTCTTCCCCCTGAACCACAAGCTGCTTGGGGAGGAACCCCATTCATTCTCGAGTTCAGTTTTTCTCTTCTGACTAATTGGACGCGGGAACGAGTCAGGGTCAATGTACTGTTTCGGTGATGGGAACGGGATTCTCGCCGTCTCCGGGCTGTCGCCTGACTCGGGGGTCTTCTCGAGAACAGCGAGGAAGAAGCCTCCTCCTCCGATAGCATCGTTCCAAACCCGGAGGCAGCCCCCCAACTGGGAGGAGATCTCTTCGTCTAGCGGAGGCATCAGATTTTCATCCACAGGATCCCATTCTGACGGTTCGCCGGAATCATCCAGACACGGCCAGTCGCTCACCCCATTCTCCGATGGGACTCCTGGAAGGAGTTCTCTTGAAGGTATGACTCTCACCTTCCCTTCAGCGAGTACCCTAGCCACAACAGCCTCGTTCTCAACTGGGTCTAGCGAGCATGTCGAGTAGACGACTCTGCCACCGGCCTTGGTGACTGCGATCGCACGTCTGAGGATGTCGAGTTGCAACGAGTGCAGGGAACGACCGGCGGAAGGTCTCCACTTGTTCCAAACATCCGGGTTCTTCCTAGTGGTACCTGATCCAGTACATGGAACGTCTACAAGGACTCTTTCGAAACCCTTCCCTGGGACTTTCGGAAAATGTCGGCCATCATGTTGGACCACCACAGCAGATCTGGAACCATGACGCTGGACATTTGTAACGAGGGTGTTGACTCTGCCGCTGATTACTTCGTTAGCAATTACTGCACCAGTATCCCCCAGGTGCTCGCAAATCTGGGTTGTTTTGGAACCGGGGGATGCGCAAAGGTCCAGTATACACTCCCCTGGAGAGGGGTTGAGCGCGAGAACGGGGAGCATCGACACCGACTCCTGACGAGTGATCCTGCCCGTATCGTGAAGGGCTGTCATGATATTCTTGATTTCGCCGACTGCTGACCCTCTCTCGAAAGGCATCTCCCATGCGCTTCCGGGTCCGGAGAACCATGGAGTCCTGGATGCCCCGATACCATCCAACCACGACTCAATCCATTCCTTATCCGGGGTGTGTGGATTCACCCTCAGAGTCTCTGGAAGCCTATCGTACGAACCTGCGAACCATGACTCGGAGTCCTTCCGCCAGTGAGAAACTGCCTTCAGAAGGATGCTGTCTTCTGCCTCTGCCCTCCAACTCCTCTCTCTACTCTCCACGACCCTGCGTCCGAATGCCCCTCCATCAAGTGCACGTTGAGTCCTGGGATTCCAAGGCAACCGGAATATTGCGTTCCTGAGGTTATTCGATACCAACAACGGTTAAACCTCTCCCGACTCGCTCGAGCGTTGCGGCATTTGTCGCATGGGATGCACATGACACGATTCGGATATAGAAGGAGGATCTCAAACGAGACCTCAGAACCAACAAAGACAGATGAGATCGGCACCAAGATGAAGCTGGGCGATTTGGTAAAGCGAGCTCGAGACTTCGGCAAGGCAACTGGACCCCTGAAGCCGATTGAGGCCCTCATGACGGTGGATCAGAATGAGTGGACTTGG
>CAXEIX010000296.1:0-1554 GCA_963996605.1 uncultured Candidatus Poseidoniales archaeon
CCTCATCGTGGAGATGTTGTTCTCGCCTGTGTTCTCGACGGTGATTATCATGAGGGCGTGGTCCTTGCCCTCTGGCCATGTGGTCCCTATAGATAGGAAGAAGCTGTTCACGAGGAAGGGGCTGGTAGCTTCGTTGACTGCGACTGGCCCGAGCGCGCTGATGGCATCCTCGAAGGCCTTGGCAGAGGATGACATGTCGGAGTCGAGGGACTTCTTCCCCTGGTTGACCAGTGTGAGTGCGATCTCCTCGATGTCGCTCAGCTCGCCCATCTCGTTGAGATGCCTCCCGAGCGTGTTCAGTGAGCGCTCCAGACCGTCCCTCCCCATGGAAGCAACGGCTCCCTCCACGCAGTCGGATGCAGCTCCCCAGTTCCCCTCTCTGAGGTGTTGTAGCCCCAGCATGGTCAGGTCCCAGGCGTTACGGTCCCCCTCCGACATCTGCTCGAGTTCCTCCAGGGATCTTTCCAGCGAGGAGAGTGCCCTGTAGAGATCCATGATTTGTCCCTCCGCATCGTCGACCTCCTTCGATAGCGTCCTGAGCATCTTCCTGGCGCTGATGGGCCTGTTGGCCCATATTGCGAACTGGACGTTCTCCGCCTCCTCCTCGATGTAGTCGATCCTCTTCAGGGTCGCCTCTGCGCCTCCGATGGCTGGTGCCTGTTCTCTGGCCAACTCAGTTTCCACCTCCTGGCTTGTTCCCGGCTCTCCCCAGGATCTTCTTGATTCGGATCGCTCGCAGTTCGATGTCCGCTAGTTGGCTGTATAGCGTGTCGTATGAGCTGTCTAGGAATCGCAGTATGGTGTGGACTAGGATCGGGGATATCACCATGAAGGATAGAATGGCCACTATGGGGGTGGAGCCCATGTCAATTTCGAATGCTGGGGTGACTAGTACGAAGGGAAGAAATGCATATGGCGCGCAGGAGATGATCGCTCGTAGCTCATTCCTGGTGTTTTTCTGTTCCTTGTCGTGATCCTCCAGTAAAGACAGCGACCCAATCCTAGACTTCTTCCTGTCGTCATGAATGGCCTGGAGCTCGCTCGATGACAGCCACGCCACCAAGCCAGCATACGCCACCGAGGCCATTGCACAGATTAGGGTCAGCCATGTCGAGAGTCCTGTTAGCGAGAGCGCCCCGAAGCCCATGGCCGCCACGTATGCAGAGGCATGCAGGCGCCCCTCCGCCTCGTCCAATCCCTGTCTTAGCAGGGATAGGGCCAGGAAGAGGATGGCTAGTGCGGCTAGTGCCGCGGATGGGAGTGAAATCCCCGATAGGGGTACTGATGGCATGGTCCACGATTTGATTGAAAGGTCGGATTCGTACTCGTCATTCTCCAGAATATTGCCGAATATTCCCCCCTGTTGGATAATGTCCATCGGGAATACCAGGGATGCCGTACACTCGAGGGACTCCGAGGATGAGTACCAGGGGATGGGGTTCAACTGTACTTCCCACGATGCGTTTGCTTGTTCGCCCGGTCCTAGAGGGGGCAATGTAACTGATGAGTATGGGTAGATTATAGTCGCGAACCTGGTCCCAGTGCATTGTAGCG
>CAXEIX010000297.1:0-1538 GCA_963996605.1 uncultured Candidatus Poseidoniales archaeon
TCACTGTCTCGGTTACCTTGGCACCTGTCGTGTTGACGTCGAAGGCCGCACCGATCCCGAGCCCGGGAGTCTTAGCATCGGGGCCACCAGTCCCTCTTACCTCTAGCCCGGTGAACACTGCATTGGTCTGTAGATTGGAGTAGTTACTGTGGTCGAGGCGCTCAACGAGGATCCCCCGGTACTGGCAGTCCTCGACCTTCGTGTTGAGGAATGTTGGCCTGGTCGTTGTTTCCGATATGTGCCTCACGATTATCCCGTTGTCTGAATTGGAAATGTTCGAGTTCGTGAAGAGGGGGATGGAGTCCTCGACCCACACTGCGGCTGCTGCGGCCAAAGTGGCCCCGGTGACATTGGTGATCGAGATGTCGTTCCACAGCCCACCGGAGTTGTACCAGAGGTTCACCCCCCTTGTCACTAGGCCGTCAATCGTGGCACCCTGCACGATCGGTGCTGAGGAGGCTCCGGAGGAGATTCCGATACCGTACCTCCAGGTGGTGGAGGAACCGTGCAAGTCCTGCCCTCCCCCGTCGATCACGATGTCCCTGAGTATCGGCGATGCGCCGTCGAAGAGGTCTATCGCAACCCTGTCCGCATTGTTCACAACCAGGTTGGTGATTGACGGGTCGCTTCCGTAGACTGTGATTCCGTACTCGCCCTCGGATATCGTGAGGTTGTCAATGGTTGACCCCTTGCTATTGGAGGTTGAGTTGAAGACGACGCCCTGGTGCTTCCCAGAGATTGATTCGATCACTATGGGCGAGGTCTGCGTCCCCTCCATCGTTATCCTGCCATCCACTCCCAGCCTCTCGCCATCCCCCAGGAGTATGGTAGTTCCAGCCTGGACGACCAGGACCTGGTTGGACTGGACCAGGTAGCCCTCTTCGAGCGAAACGGACCCGCTCCAGACAGTTGTGGACCTGGGTGAGACTGCCGATACTGCTGACAGCATCGGTGCCATCAGGAGCAGTACAACCAGCGTGACCCCCAATCGCATGGGCACTGCCGTTAGCAATCAGCGTTAATGACTTGCGTGATTTGACCCATGCTGATTTTACCACAGTAGGAGTCATAAACGTCCATTCGGGCCCACGGCACGAATGACGTCACTGGCGTGGATTCTGATTTCATGCGAGCCCGGGAGAGAGAGGGACGTGTACCTCCAGCTCCTGGATATGCCAGTGGTGTCGGAGGTCTCCGTCGTGTACGGGGAGCTGGATCTGGTCGCGAGGATCGACTTCGAGAGCGAGAAGGACATGTCAAGGACGCTGATCGAGGACATGAGGCACGTTGAGGGCATCAAGAAGACCGAGACCCTGATCGCCGTGGAGGTGTGAGCAATGGCAGTAGGATTCGTTCTGATTACAACCGAGCCCGGTAAGGAGGTCAGCGTCAGGGAGAAGGTCGCCGAGATCGACTGCGTCAAGGGCATCTGGGTGGTATTCGGTAACTTCGACTGCTTCGTCAAGGTCGAGGCGGATGAAGAGTCCGAGCTGACTGAGGCGATAGTCAAGGGCATCAGGTCCGTTCCCGGCATAGTC
>CAXEIX010000298.1:0-1515 GCA_963996605.1 uncultured Candidatus Poseidoniales archaeon
CTCAGAAAAAGTCTCAGTATATTCGTGGAATCGCTACAAGCGAAGTACCACTACTACCAGACGGGTTCGAGGAGATGGATGATGAATCGATCGCTGAGCATCTAGTTCAATTCAATGGGGTCGGCCCTTGGACTGCAGAGATGATGCTGATTTTCTCTCTGATGCGTCCAGATGTCCTGAGTCTGGGCGATCTGGGTGTTGAAAAGGGAATTCAAGGCCTAGTCCCAGGAGCAGTGTCAAAAAAGGAGATGTACGAGGTGGCTGAATCGTGGCGCCCCTACAGAAGTGCCGCATGTTGGTTCCTTTGGAGGTCCCTAGACCCGGTTCCTGTAGAGTACTGACTAACCACCGTCTTAGGTGCTTGAGTCGTCATTCGACTCATTGTCTGACCACCAGCCCTGTGCTTCTGAGTAGTCTCCCAGCTGCTCGAGTCTCTTTAGCCACCCCTTGGACTCGGCCGACTTGCTCGTCTTAACCATCCATACCCCCCCGTACAAAGTGTCCCAAAGACCTAGGTCATCCCTCTTGAATCGATAGAAAAGGTAGTCCAATAAAGGTGGCAATAGGAATACTAAAGAGGTTGCAAGGAGAATCTGGCCACCGCTGCTTCCGAAACCCTCTGAGGTGGAGGTCAGGAACAAGATCAGCCCTAGCATCACCATTGGGAATGTGAGGCCCTTTAGGAAAATGTATGACTGGTGCGGTGTGGTCGACTTTGAGGTTACGAAGGTGGTCCTACTGATCCAGTTACCGACGGATCTACCGGTAGTATAGGGCATGAATCCTAGATTGAATCCAATCAGTAGCATTCCTAGCAGGAAGATGTAGGTCGGATCGAAGTAAGAGCCCCATGCGGTTAGTACGGTAAGTGGGACGGTCCACCCATATGAAACGATGAAATCAGAGCCCCTCCTAATCACCATCTGGCTTCTAGATGCCTCCACATAATCCTCTGGCATTACCTTTGCAACGCGGACTTTCTTCTGCCTGGGTTCCCTTTTCTTCCTCGGTGCCCTCTTCCTCCTGGTCCTTTTCTTAGATTGGACTGGTTCGGGTTCGGAAACAGCTTCGGCTGCGACTGGTTCGGGTTTGACCTCTGGTTCTGATGGAGCAACTGTGGTGGGTTCACCTGAGTTTATCTGGCCAGCCTTCTCCAAGAGACCCATTCAACCACCATACCTGCTTGCGATTACCTTGTACAAATCGAAATCATTAGATTCTGTGAATGACTTCATGACTGCATCGGGCAGGTCTACAAGCAGTTCATTAACCATGGTGAAGAATTCGCCTCTTGATTCCTTATCTGTTGACTTTGGATCGTTGCCGACAGTCTCGAATAACTTGAATCCGTCCGATTCGATGAACGCTAAGGTTTTGTCATCTGGCAATTGGCCAAGTAGACCGTTCACCACAGTGAAGAAGTGGGAGAAGTCCTCATCATAACTCCTGAAACTCTGAATTATGCCATTCACAAACTCGTCGAAGTCCAGAGATCCAGAGTTATCTTTGTCGGCG
>CAXEIX010000299.1:0-1515 GCA_963996605.1 uncultured Candidatus Poseidoniales archaeon
TACCAGACACGCTCTTTAGAGCAACGAGGAAATCTTCCATTCCCTATATTCTCTTGACGACTAGGACCTCGCCGATTACATCTACTACCTCGATGAAATCGCCCGTCCCAATCTCTGCGTCGTCCTCGGACTTCGCATTGTAGGTCCTCTGGGCCCCGTTGACGTCCACTGTGACCTGCCCGACGCCATTGTTTGCTATCCTGAGGTATGTTTGGCCCTTGGATCCGATAGCCTCTGAGAGATCAGTTGTGCCATCCTGCTGCAGAGTGACGAAGAGTTCGAATAGCTTCCCAGTGGAGTACATGGAAATACCTCCGGCAACAGCACCGGCCAACACTGACATGCTAGCGCCCCCGTCTGACTTCAAGACGTACAAGCCAGCCAGCCCGAAGAACATCATGAATGCCATGATTCCTTGGAACGTGAGTGCCTTGAATGACGCATCGGCACCCAAATCGACGTCTATACCGAACAACCCATCGAATACGTCGGTGGCAATTCCTCCAATCATTAGCAAGAAGAAGTACAGAACAAACAGGATCCCCCCCACAAGTGCGCTAGCTGCGAAAAGCAGCTCCACCCCAGTTGCGTCACCAAGCCCGACTAGTTCGAACAAATTTAGTTCAACCATTGATGCCGCGTATGGCTTGTACGATTTGACTTGTTCGGCGGAATTGATGCAGAAATGCTTCACTTTCTGGAAAGTATGATCCCTACGTACCTTTCAAGACTCAGGATGGGACCCAATGAAATGCCGACCAAGACGAATGCGATAGTGAGGGATGTGTCGGAAGAGAAGTAAGGTTCGACTAGCGTGTAAGTCAGCAGCCCTATGATGAAGAGAGTGACAGGTATCGCGGCTCTTCTGAAGAAGATGTGGTATCCGAACATCTGGTCGAATGCGGGATTTCCAATCGCCTTGTCGACTATTGTTTCCTCTTCTTTAGCAGACATCGGCCATCCTCAGCCAATAAGCCAGGCCATTGCACCTATGAATGTCATCGTCATAGGAATTGCGTACCAGGCTGCCTTTACTGCCTTCGGGGAGTCATCCACTAGCTCCTTCCTGCCAGTTGCTGGGTCTACTTGCAGTATGGTCTTCTCAGCCTTGCTGTATAATTCGGTGAACTCTGACTCGTTTCGGGCGACAAACAGTAGGAAATATATCCCCAGGGCTAGTGTTCCCCCTCCGGACCACTGTATCAGTTGGCCCATTAGTTCGGAAGTACCAGCAGAGATTATCGCATCTCCTATCAGTATCTGCGCTATCCCCATCATGAACCAAGTCAGTGAGTCCCTTCTTGCCATGGTGTCAAGAGGATAATACCCCTCTTCAATATGACGCCTGCGTGGGCCTGAATCAGCCTCCTCTGCTCTTAGGTCGCTTCTCCCAGATGGCCCAAGTCCCCTTTGCGGTGGCCACCAGCTTTCCATCCCCTGTGACTAGTTTTCCTTCCACATGAGCGAGGTTCCTGCCCCTTCGAACGACCTCAGCCGTTGCTACAATGTGCTCTC
>CAXEIX010000300.1:0-1514 GCA_963996605.1 uncultured Candidatus Poseidoniales archaeon
AGTACTTCTTCGGAGGGCCATGCCTGATCGAGATGCCCACGGACATCTCACTACAACTGACCCACGAAGACGGAACGATGGAGGTCTTCCAGGGCGTTGACATAAACGAGTTCGCCGTTCTCGAGGATTCCGCTGACGACATGGATGATGGGACTGAGTTCCTATTGGTAACGCAACTTATCGAAGACATCCTGCCATCTGGTGAGCTCTCGTTGACATGGGACATAGATATGTCAGAGTTGAACCACTCTGGGACTGACGAGTACTTCCTAGGGACCGGATACGGATATACCACAGAGACATTCTACACTTGCGATGACGGACAGGTGATCCCGTTCAGGTTCGTCAATGATGACAACTACGACTGCGATGACGGTTCCGACGAGGTCGATGACCCAATGGACGAGAGCAGCGTGTTCGTATGCGGTGACGGCGAGGAGATACCGTTCAGGTGGATCAACGACGGCGAGGACGACTGCGATGACGAATCCGATGAGTGGGACATGTTCCCGGAGTTCGAGGAGTATTACACGGTTGAAGCCAATGACTCGGCCCAGGTGGACTGGACATGGGAGGTCCCAGAGGAAGCCTGCATGATGTTCTTCATGGCAACCTTGGAGAGTGACGACGGCTTAGTGGGCTGGTACCTCCTCTACGCAGGCGGTCCGATGTACGGAATCGACGGCAACGACAACGGAATGGCAGACTGCTTAGAATCGATGCTACCGCAACCCGATCAACCAGACCTCGGTGACATAATAGACGAAATGACGATCGAGTGGCAATACGACGCCACTCTCGCCCAGGTTGACATCGAGAACGGCACGGCAACGGCAATAGTATCTGGCACCAGGATCCTGGATGACGAGTTCAGGGTCAAGATGGACCATGACTGGTTCGATGGGGATGGAGAGCTCAACGAGACAGAGGCAGCTGAATTCGAGATGATGTTCTTCGGGAATCCACCTCCAGCAGATTGCCTCCCGAACGACGAAGAGAGCGGCATACCAGACTTCAGCATGAATGGAGCTGAGAGCTGGTGCATCACCGGGATGCAGTCAATGGATAACCTGGCTAACGGTTCCAGCGGTCCAGTGACCATCACTCAAGGATGGTTCATGCACTACAACGTCTCAGTTAACGACGACAGCACCCTGATACTAGCATATCCTGGCGATGATCCGAGCGACGGTGACGAGCAGGACAGCAATGCGACCCTCTGTGGCTCCGTGGACCCCACGACCGGCTTCGGCGTGTCTGGATGGACCTACAACGGAACGGATCAGACCAGCGACTGCATCGATGTACTCGAGGGAGAGTACGTACAGGAGATAGTGATAACATTCGTTTACACGGTAGACTCCGACGGAGACGGCTACAACGATCTTGATGACAGGTTCCCTAGCGACCCAGAGGAGTGGATGGACTCGGACGAGGACGGAGTCGGCGACAACCACGACGCTTTCCCTGCGGACCCTACCGAGACCTTCGACCTAGACGGAGACGGAGTCGGG
>CAXEIX010000301.1:0-1509 GCA_963996605.1 uncultured Candidatus Poseidoniales archaeon
AAGTTGTGGGGCCTGATTGAAAACAGATCATCGAGGTTGTTCTGGAGGAGAAGGATGCCGGATACCACACCAGTACCTAGGAAGAGGAATGGGACCTGGGTGCTGGCTGATAGGTCCATTTCGGGCAACGTATAGTAGCAAACCAGGAACACTGCGATCGCGAACAGGGAGGTCGAGACCCCTTGGAATGCTGACCCGAGTGACCCTTCCGCGAGATGGGTGTGCGAGTCACCTGTTTTTTCCTGGTCGACTTCTATCTCGTCGGCCTCTTTGTGCAGGAATGCACCTTTCATGTCCTCATATCCCTTTCTGGGGTCCCTTGCGAATCTCCTCAGGGTGCTGAAGACTTTGCCCGTAAAATCTGAAATATTGGAGAGTTCGTTCTGCACCAGAATGAATGATAGAAGGATCAAGCCGCCGAAGAACAGGACCATCTTGTCCATTGGGTAAAATGCCAGGTTTTGCTGGGCATCAAGGACGCAACCGACCCCGGTCGTGCATGGGATGTCAGTAGCCATCTTTGCAAGGTAATCCGAAGACATCCCGAGGAACTTGTTCGAGTACCTCCAGTACAGCGTCGGGATCGAAAGCAGTACTCCGAGATTTAGCGTATCTCGAATTGTCCACTCGTTCTCTAAGATGTCAAATCTGTCGACTACTCGGGCAATAATCCCGACTCCCAGGAGGAAAGAGAACAGGGCAATGAATGGAAGGGGTGGGAGTTCGCCCACATAGGGCCCAGCTAGGATGACGTACAGGAGCCCCAGGAGAATTGCGGCGTTGGAGGCTCTCTGATCCGGTCTACTCGAAATATCGACGATTAGGTCCCATAGCTCTGAGAGATTGCGAGGGAGGTCCATTCTACCACATGCTGATCGCTTAATCACTTGATGTTTGAGGCCCCCGGGGGAGTAATCCCCCCCCGAGGGCTTTCGTAATTCCTAATTGCTAACCTTAAGGGATCAGCGCATTGGAGGTGCGTACTGGATGCCACCCTCTGAGACGAGGGCGTTCAGCGTTCCAGCGCGCGAGATCAGGCAGTCGTTCATGGCTGCTGATCCGCTGGTTCCGTCGTAGTCTCCAGCGCAGAATGCGTCATCGTACGCCTCGCCGTAGTTTCCTGCGGCGTCTAGTACTGCTGCCATCCATGTTCCCGCTAGCGGGTTGGTGGCGGTGCCGAGACCGAGGTTCTCGGTCAGAAGGCGGCACATTCCTGGGTCGGTTGCTGAGCCTGCGTCGTTTAGGGCGCAGGCCGAGGTTGCCATGGCACCGTGGTTGCTGGACGTTACGCCCATCTCCTCTGCGGTTACCATTCCGTACCAGACCCAAGCCACGACGTCCTTGAAGTCGGAGTCCATGTCGCGGGTTGCCGCGCCTAGGGGCTCCTTGGACATTAGCTCGGAAGCGATCCAGATGTCTACACCGTTCATCGAGCCGTCGGTGTCAAGTTGCCACTTCTTGGCAACCATGGCCGACATGTCTCCGGTGAAGGCGTCGCATGACCCGAGA